>JAHEIW010000071.1 GCA_024639185.1 Deltaproteobacteria bacterium
GGACGCTCACGCATCCTCAAACCGCTGGATGATCTGCCGGTATGGTCGATCAGCTGCCTGTTTGTAGAAAAGCAACATCGCCGCACGGGGGTCAGCACCCGTATGATCACCGCTGCGGTTGAACACGTCAAAAAACAGGGCGGCACGATTGTCGAAGCCTATCCGGTTGAGCCCAGAAAAGATAAAATGCCGGATGTCTTTGCCTGGACGGGCCTGGCTTCAGCATATTTGAAAGCCGGATTTGTGGAGTGCGCCCGTCGCTCTGAAACGCGCCCAATTATGCGATATTTCATCTAACCTGAATTTGCATGATATCAGAAGAAATATTGATTTAGCCCTCATCAGGCCATAATATATAACTTCGCATAAGAAAAGATTATAATTTGTAATCTATATTGAGACGCTGACTAAAAATCGAGGCTCTGGAGGACAAATGATACGACGCATTGCCTTGCTGATAAAGTGCACGGTTATCTTTTCGAGTCTGATTCTGGCGACAACCGGCGCCGGGGCAGAAGACCTGCCGGGATCGGATGTATTTGTGATTGGGCAGCATGCCTATTTAGCCGGAGGATCGCGCGGACTTTATGTGGTCGATATCCGCCCGGCGAATCCAAAGCAGGTCGCAGTGGTGCAAACACCCGGAGAAGCCAACGGTGTTTTCGCCGCCGGCAGCTTTGCTTATGTGGCGGCCGGCTCCGCCGGTCTTCAGATCATTGGGATTCGCAACCCCGCCAGCCCCAGCATTATCGGTTCGGTCGACACTCCCGGAAATGCACGCAATGTGGTTGTCTTTGGCAACTATGCCTGCGTCGCCGACGCTCGGGCAGGCCTTCAGATCATCAACATCCGTAACGCTGAGCGTCCACGGATCATGGCATCAATCGATACGCCGGGTGAAGCCTATCACGTTCATGTGGCCGCCAACCATGCCTATGTGGCTGACGGCAAGGGTGGACTTCAGATCATCAATATCCGGAGGCCTGCAGAGCCAAGAATTGTGGCATCAGTCCGGGCACCCCGCGAGGCACGCGCGGTGCACGTGATATCCGACCATGCTTATGTTGCCGATTATTCAAACGGGATTCATGCCATCGACATAAGCAACCCTGATCGCCCGCGCGTGGTCGGCTCGGTCGACACGCCCGGTGAGGCTCAGGGTATTTACCCGCTGTATAATCTGCTTGTTGTGGCCGACGGCACCCGCGGCCTTCAGCTTCTCAACATTCGTGATCCCAAATCGTTACGTATCGTTGCCGCCTATGCTACCCCCGGTGAATCACGCAATGTATACGGTCTTGCGAGCAAGGCCTTTGTAGCCGGATTGGGCTTCGGGCTGGGCGTATTCGAGGTCATCGACCGTTCCAGCCTCAACACCCCCGGACATTTTCTTTATTGATCCGGCTCGCTCGAGGCCAATCTTAGCGTAGAATTGAAGGTGTGTGGAGCGATCCGCCGCCATCCAGAGCCGTTTTTATTTGACCGATTGACAGTATCCCCTACCGATCTTACATTTTCTCAGTTTCTTCTTTTAACATTCCCGCAAAAATAAATATTAGGAAAAAGGATAACGCCATGAAGACAATAGATATAAATCGCAGAAAGTTTCTGAATAAAACCGGTGCTGCATTGGTAGCGGCTGCTGCCGGTTCAAGCCTGGCGCTCTCAGCGTTGCAAGCGCATGCCGACGCAGCCGCTATGACGCAAACCAAACAAAGCCAGGCTGCTACGACCCCGCAAAAAGCCCTGCAAATGCTAAAAGACGGTAACGCCCGTTTCGTCCAGGGCAAAATGCTGCAACGTGATCTGATGCAGCAGGTCAAGGCAACCGCTGCCGGGCAGTTTCCGTTTGCAGCCCTGGTAAGCTGCATCGATTCAAGGGCGTCCAACGAATTGATATTTGACCAGGGCATCGGCGATATTTTCAGTGCACGCATCGCCGGAAACTTTGTCAACGACGATATTATAGGCAGCCTGGAATTTGCCTGTGCGGCCGCGGGGGCTAAATTGATTGTCGTTTTGGGTCATACGGAATGTGGTGCCGTCAAAGGCGCCTGCGACGATGTTGTCCTGGGCAACCTCACCCAGACGCTTGCCAACATCAAGCCCGCTGTGGCCGCCGTGCCTGGATTTGAATCCAACCGATCTTCGAAGAACGCTAAGTTTGTCCAGGCTGTAAGCGATACAAACGTGGCCCTGACGGTTAAACGCATCCGTCAGCGCAGCCCTATCTTGCACAAAATGGCCCAAAAAGATGAAATTGGGTTAAGAGGCGCCATGTATGATGTTCATACCGGAAAGGTAAGCTTCATGTAGAATGGGATGTCCGGAGGCCGGCGCGGCGTCTTTCTTTACGCTAAACCGGCATCCTGACGCTAAGAACACCGGGTGCTGATAAAGAGTTACCAATCGCCTGCAGAAAACCAAATCCAATATAAATGAGGTTAAAGTACATTGATCCACTATGCGCACCTATAAAATCGTCTTAATTGCTTTCATCGGACTGGTACTTCTTGCCGCTGCAGCGGTGACAGCATTGATGTTCGTGGACCCTTCGGTTTTTCGAAACCAACTTGAAACAAGGGCCAGTAAAGCCTTCGGCCGGGAATTTAAGATCGCCGGTCCCATCCAGCTGGAAAAATCACTGCGCCCGCGAATCATCGTCGAGGATATATCCATCGCCAATCCGGCATGGGCCACGGAAGAATACCTTGCCACGGCTGAAAAACTGGCTGTCCAGGTGGCGCTTTTTCCATTGCTGCGCGGTGATATGCAGGTTCTGGACATAATCTTCAGCGGTGTAAACCTGTTCATCGAAGAAAACCCGGATGGCCGCAACAACTACACATTCGGTGATAGCGGCAAAAGCAAAACGCCTGGTGTGCTGCCGTCTGTTGAGCAGCTTACGATCAGAGATTCGGCTATCAATTTCCAATCGGAGAGCGGCGGCAGCAGGTTCTTTGAGATCGACGAGGCGCAGCTCTGGAACATCCCTGGAGAGGCGGAGCGCATCGAGGCCCGCGGCTCCACACGGGGTATGGCCTTCACGGTCAAACTTGCTTCCGACAGCCCGGCGGAATTGTCCGGCCCCCGGAATCCATGGTCCCTGAAGCTGGCCATAGAAGGGCCCGAGATGGCGCTGGCCCTCGCCGGGCAGATGGAGCAGGCCTTCAAATGGCGACGGGGCGATTACACAATAAACATCAGCGGCAACAAGATAGATTCCCTCGAAAACCTGTTTGACGCTAAATTTCCGACCACCGGTCCATTTGAATTTTCAGCAAAAATCAATAAATATCCAAAATCTTTCCGCGTGAAAGATATTGCCGCCCGGCTCCAAGGGCCGCCGGAAACACCTGCAATCATAATTGCCAATGGAAACGCGTCTGGCGGGCAGGATGAACCCCTACAACTTAACGTGCAGGGCCAGTTGGACGACGTGCCCTTTGAATTGACATTCGCATCGAAGCAACCGTTTGAGGGTGTCTCCCAGACAACTCCCTGGTCGATAGAGGCCGGGCTCGATATAGCTGACCTCATGCTGGACATCAAAAGCGATGTCATTCCGGCAACGATCAGCGAAAACCTCGAGTTTGACGCGCAGCTGCAGGGCGAAAATCTGGACAGGCTGGCGCAGCTCCTGGACACCGAATTTCCAGCGGTCGGCCCCTTCCATTTTAAGTTTCACTCCCGGATTGCAGCGGACAAATTCACATTCAATGCGCTCGATGGCACCATCGAGAGCGTCGGACACTTGAAAATGGTACAAATTTTAGGCGGTGAGGTATCCGTCTTCAAAAAAGGGGCTGTTGAAGCATCATTGGACACGCGGCTCGATACCGTCCCCTTAGGGCTGACATTCAAGGGCGGCTCCAAGGAAACCGGCAAGCAGGCCTGGCCCCTGAAAATCGACGCATCTGTGTCCGGGGCAACCATCAAAGGTGAGGGAGCCGTCGTCACCACCGAGACCGGAAAGGTGTTGCAGATCGCTACGCAAATTAAAGGCAACCGTTTTGAATCCCTGGGCCCCCTGATCGGTGCTTCTCTTCCGGCCATCGGCAAATTCGATCTACGCGCTGACGTCACCACTGACGGTGATGTGCATGAAGCCCGCAATATTCAGATTCAGAACAGAAACAATCGGATAACCGGCAGTATGCGCTGGGAGGACAAAGCACCGCGACCCGTTCTGAGCGGCAAACTAGCTGCCAGGCGCCTTACGCTGAACGATTTTAAAACCGCATCAAAAACCGCCGCCAAAGGCAGACGAACCGGGCTGTTGGATCGTCCCATCAAGCTTGACGCTTTAAACGCCTTTGACGCGCGGCTGCAACTTACCGTAAAACAGGTGGTAGACAGCCCCATGCCCGTTGCCGATATCAGCTCGACGGTGACGCTGACCAACGGCAAAATCAGTGCTCCTTTTCGAGCAAAACTGGCCGGCGCTCCAGTCAAGGGTCAAATTCAGATGCGCCGGCGCAACAATGTTCCCGCTATATCATTCGATGCGACAGCCGGAAAAATAGATGTGGGACAGACGCTAAACCAGCTGAAAATGCCCGAAATCATCTCCGGCACGGCGGATACGGTCGAAGTGAAGGCCAGCAGCACAGGCAAAAACCTGCGCGCATTGCTGGCACAACCGGCCTTTAGGTTGCAACTCAAACCGGCCAACCTGCGTTACAGCATCGACCTTGGCGACAGGGAATTTGATTTTCAGATCGAAAGTGCGGAACTGGTTGCGGATAAAGACCAACCGCTTACAGGTGCTTTTAAGGGAATGCTGCGAGGGACCTCTTTCAATGCCGAAGCCAGCACCGCCAATCTAAAGCAAATTCGCAAAACTGATACTCCCCTGCCGATACGCGCAACGATCCAGACAGAAGATATCCAGTTTCAGGCCGAAGGCACCATTTTCAGGCCATTTGAAAATAATGCGATTGAGCTGGCCTATGAATTGGCAGGCGCCGAAATCCGGGGGCTTGACCCCCTGGCTGATATCGTGCTGCCGTTTCATGGTGAATTTAATTCCAGGGGGCGTGTTACGGCGCGCGGCAACCGCATCACCTATGAAGAGAATCTGCAAGTCGGACAGAGTGATCTTAAAGCGAATCTGACCCTTTTGCGAAGATCGCCACGTTCCAAAATCTCGGGTCAAATATTTTCAAGCCAGATCCATATGGATGATGTCCGACTGATAGAAGCGGACAATGATGCCCCACCCAGCCGGGATATGACCCGCGTCATTCCCGATTATACGCTGCCGATCGACAAAATCTTGGCGGTGGACGGTGATCTCGAGATCAAAGCCGAGCGGATACGTACTCAACTGGGCGATCTGGGTGAATTCATTTCCAATGTCAACCTTAAGGGCGGCCGGTTAAATTATACTCTGAGCGTTGTGGGGTATACGGGCGCGCAGCTCAATGGCGAGCTTGACTTAAACGCCGCGGCCGAGCCACCACTGGCCCATGTACAGCTGAACGCCACGGATCTTAACTTTGGATTTTTCCTGAGCAGCTTTGGTGCAACCGACTATGTTGAGGGCAAGGTCGATCTATTTGTCGACCTGTCTGCTTCCGGCAGCACACGCTACCGCATGCTCGAAAACGTTGAGGGCCGTATCGCCATCATCGGCGGCCCGGGACGGATTTCTGGCCGGCGGCTCGATCTGTGGGCCGCCGATCTGATCCCCACGATGCTCTCTTCCCAATGGCAAAGAGAAAATGTAACCGCAACCAACTGCCTGGTGGCACATGTTGCGTTGGGAGAGGGACGGGCGGTGATTGAGGACTTGCTGCTTGACACCCAGCGCATCACTGTTGCCGCCGGTGGTAACATGGATTTAAAAACCGAAGCATTGGATTTTATTGTTGCGCCGCGACCCAAACAGCCGAGTCTGGTCAGCCTGGCCAATCCCGTCCGAATCGAGGGTACCCTGGCCGATCCGAGGGTCTCCGTCACCCGGCTTCCCAGGGGAAGACGGCTCGCAGGGGCCGGTTTCGGAATTCTGGCCGGTCTGGTCAATCCCGCTTTTTTAGTCCTGGCCTTAAGCGACACCGGCACCGGTGGGACCAATCCCTGTGATGCCGTTATCGAAGAAGTCCGAAAGAATCTCGGGCTTGAGTCACCCTGAGGTCGTGGGACAATTAAAATACACAAAAACAGAAGTGTTGCAAAGGAACCTTCCCTTGAAGTCACTTCAAACGCTATTACAGCGATTTCAGTCCTGGGGGGCCGAAGACGGCCAGCTTTATCTGGTTGAGGTGGTCGCCTGGTTTGTGGGAATGGGGATTTCTAGAAAGTCGCAAAACTCAGGGAAGTAGGTGTTGTGTCTTGAAGTTGATTTTAGAATTTGGTTTTTTACTAGGTTTCAGTGTTCAGGTGTCAGGTGTCAGGGAACATAAGACTAAAATCTGAAAACCATGAAAACATGCGACCGTGAGTGCTACTGAATTGCAAATGTTCGTAACCGGTAATCGAAGGTCTGACACCTGACACCTATTTATGACACCTGAATACTTAAGTCTTACATAAGCGTCATTGTGTTTTTTGACTTGATAACTGATCGATGATGATGGGCACCGCCGGCGGTATGCGTTGGCTGCGGATCGTGATGTTGCGAATCATTGACATGTGGGTGCCGTCGACGGTTCGGTGGGGCACCCCTGCCAGCCGGGTGGATTCCACCGTCACCAGGCCGTCTCCCAATCCGTGGGTCAGGGAAATCATGTTTTGCCCCAGCTCATCTATCCATTTTTGTTGCTCATCCGGCACTTTTCGACGCGTGTCGCTCACCCAGCGATTAATATCACTTTCTTTCCAGGGGCTGGTCACACCGGCAATAATCAACATGTTCACCCCCGCTGGATGGGGTCTGGCATTGAGTTCAGTTAAAAATCGGCTTCCCGGCAGCAAATCAATTTTGGCCTCGCCGGCGCCGTCAAGAATGGAACCAAGCCAGTTTGTATCGCCTTTAGCCAATCGCGCCAGCTGATCGCGCATTTCGGCAAATACCCGCACGCGTGCCATCTGCGAACCGTGATTGGGTGTACCCACCATAATAAGGGATATGACTGCGGGCACCTGCCCGGTTGCTGCCGATGCGGTATAGTCTATTTCAGGGCGGGTGAGCATTTCTCTGGAAACCAGGCCGCCCATGCTATGCGCCACAATGGAAATGCGATCGACATCACGCTGTCTGAGCGATTTCATCTCATCGAAAAACAGCCGGGCCGACTCCACGATCGGCTGGTCATTGGGATAGCGCATCACCCACACATTAAAATCAGCTTGAATCAGCGCTGGCGCCAGATTCTGCCAGATCTTACCGGGATCGTCCAGGCCGTGAATCAGAACCACGGATTTGCGATCTAAATCCAGGCCGCCGGGGCCTTCACGATCTCCTTCAAAATGAAATAAACCGATGATTTTCGAAAATTCAGCCGTCTGCTTCGGAAATTTTTCCTTAACGGTCTGGCGCAATTGACGGCGTAGCTCCTTTTCTTCTTCCCGATAGAAACTGGCAATCAGTTGCCACAATCCGATGAGCAGAATGATACCCGCAACGAACCAGAGCCAGCGCCTTTTTTTGCTCATTTTGGTTTCCCGTTCTGTCATAGGTCAGCCGGCTCGGGGCTTTCAATCCCCACGACCAGGTTTCGCAGCATCAATACGATTCTTTCACTGTCAGAAAGTGCCTGCCATTCTTGGATGAAACCCCGCACCTCTCTCGGGTAATCCGTAATAATGTTGTCGACACCCCGCTCGACCATCGAAATAACATTGTTGATATCATTGACCGTCCACACATGAACGGCTCGGCCGTTGTTGTGCAACTGCCTTACCAGTCGCGTTGAGGCCCTGGCTGCGCTGATGCTCAAAAAATCCGCTTCCATGCGCGACAAGACCCCTGCAGCCGTGAATACGATAAAACCGACGGTCAGTTCCGGAAAGGACTGTTTGATTTTCGTCACCGCCGAAAAATTCAGCGAACTGACCACACACTCGGAAGAAAATTCTTTCTGCCGGATAATGTTTGTAACCTTCTCCGAGAGTGTGGGATCCGGCCAGGTGTATTTGAGCTCGATGTTCAGCTTGATACGGCCCCGGGCAAGATCGATGACTTCTTCCAGCGTGGGAATGCGTTCGCTGGCGAATTCCGGTGCAAACCAGCTGCCGACATCGATGTCTTTTAGCTCGGAATAGGTGATGTCCCGCAGCCTGCGGTTAAGCGAAGCCACCCGCATGAGATCGTCATCATGCAAGAGCACCACAACGCCATCCGCGGTGGTCTGAACATCGATTTCAGCAAAGTCGGCGCCTTCGGCAATTGCATGCCTTACTGCACTCAGGGTGTTCTCCGGGGCTCTGACTTTGCTGCCCCGGTGGCCCGTAATCTCAACCGTGCGCTGAATATTGAAACCCTGCAAGAATGTGGCTCCGGCCACGACCCCTGCAACCAGCGCCACGCCGGCAACTCCCCAGCCGATCCTTTTTAGGGCCCTGGGTGAAAGTCTCGTGGATGTTGTCATTGGGGCTCTTAGCTTTTGATCGTCTTCAGTAATCTCAAGATAAAAATCGGCCATCAGCATGACGTGCACAATTTTAGCGATGACAAACCAGATGATATCCAGAATGGCCATGAACGCCAGTGTTCCCAGTACCAGCGGGACTACGAAACGGAGGCTAAATCCGGCTGGGTCGAGTAGTTGCGCGGCACCGGCCCTGACCAGCCATGTCATGGCCGCGGAAGACAATAGCACAACAACCCACCAGATCGCCAGCGGAGCAGCCAATTCCCGAAACCGCCCCTGTGTCTGCCGCCAGCTTTTTCTCAACGCCCCGATTGGCGTGACTTTTTCAAAGACAACGATCGGGATAGAAAACAGCCACCGTACGTACAGCCAGGTGGATAGCAGGAGGTACGCCGCTGAAATCGCTCCCGCGATGATCACCGCAATCCAAAACCTCAACGGCTTAACATTGATGTAGAAGTATATGTCGAATTCCAGCAGCAGCCAGTAAACCAGCCCAATCCCTAAAACAAATGGGGCACTGGCTACTAAATAGATCCCGGCCTGGAGCAATCCGAGACGAATTAATGCCGGAAGATGCGCTATTTGTTCCCATAGAACCTGGCTGACGGTAACGCTCTTGTCGAAGGAGGCCTTGACACAGATAAGCAACAACCCCACCTGCTCTGCAAACCAGAAGGTCAGAACGAAGCCCACGCTGAAAATGAGGAAAAGGATGCCCGGGGTTGATAGGAAAAAGGCAACCAGGTCGTTATCTGAGACCGCAAATTGACCGCTGGCGGCCACCAGCCGGTTGAGCAACCAGCCCGACGCCGGCGCAAATGAGATCATGAATATCAACGTGGACCAGATTTCGAAGGCAATTGCCGGTTTGAAAACGAATCGAAGGCGTTTAATTGCGCTATGGTATCGTGTCAGCAACATCTTAAATGTTTTCATCTTATTTTTCACCACGAAGAACACAAACCCGCCCGCCTCGCCCTGCTTGCATGGCGGGCGTGGGGGGCACGAAGCTCAACAAAGACTTTCCAAAAGTATTTCTGCCTACCTTCGTGAACTTCGTGGTAAGATATGATAATGTAAAGTACTTTATAGGGCTCAGTAAAGAAAATGATCTACACTTTACGACACATCACTCCTCGAAAGTAACCCCTGCCTTCAATCGACCGTTTTGCCGGCCGGGTCGGCCCATTCCGGATTGATTTTAGCCAGCGCCTTTCGCAACCGCTCGATGAAGTCCGGCGGGAACATCCAGACCGGCAGATTCTCATCCTTTTCGAGACCGCGTTGGGCAGCGCCAAGATCGTAGGCCAGCAGGGCCATCAAATCGGAGCTGACCCAGGGGCTTTGCCGAAAATAGTTGTGGCCATTGCCGTCCGTCGAACCGGCGGCCCCGGTGACGTCGATAAATTGCAGCGACGGATGTTCCCGCAGAAAGTCTGCGGTGCGTACCGGCAATTCTTCAGCCCACAACTGGCCGATCCGCTCACGGCGAAACAGACGGTTGACGAAAATCAGCGCCCGGTCGGCCGATGAAAGGTAGATAGTGGTCCGTTCTGGAATCCTGAGCAGGCCATCGGCCAGCGCAACGCCGAATTCCTCATGACTGATATCGCCGCCGATAATAATGACATTGCCGATGCGCAGCTTCTTGCGTATCTCTTCGTCGGTGTTATTTTCCGAAAGCAGCGCCATCTGGTGCAGCGCCCGAACCACCAGTCGCGATCCGGCACTGAAGGCAACAATGTGGATTTTTTCGGCCCGGGTTTCTTTCGCCAGATAGGAAAAAAGCAGACGCAGTTTGCGCGCCATGATGACAGCGGCCTCCAGGTCCGCAAAATAGGCGAATAAACTGGGCGTCGACGCCCAGCTATAAGAGATAAAAGCCCCCCGGTAGCCCATAAAATGCCACAGCTCGGAGGCAACCAGTACGGGAACGTCGAACATCACCCTGAAACCATGGATATAAATATAGATATCCTTGTCACCGGAAGCTGCCAGGCGCTTATCGACAAGCCGGGCAAATTCCCGGCCGCGGTCATCAGGCAAAGTATCTTCAGGTATCGAGCGTGTCAGAAAAGAATAAGTGTCTGCTAAATATCCGTTCCCCCTGACCGATACAACCTCAAGGGGATAAGCCTCCGAGCGGTTTTTGGCCAAGGTCACTTGGCGCACTGCCTCCCAGTCGGCACCCGGAGGCCCGGCTTTGACGCTGGCCTCGCCCAGTCTGATGATAAAGCCGGCCTCATCCAGATAAAACGGCCTTTCGTCAGGATTATCGGAGGGTTTGCGGTCCGTTGCATACAGCATGCGGAATTCATCGTAGGATACCGGCGGCTGCCCTTTGGGCAGCGGATCGATGGTACCGTCTTCGAAAACAGTGGGTGCGGGCATCAGATCGATTTTATAACGCCTGCTGCTCGAGCAGGCGCTGACCATCAGCGCCACTCCGATCAGGCATAATATCCCCAGATGCGCATTATGATATCGCATTTTGAAATTCAGTGCTTTTGGTTGCATGTCAGCTTCTTCCTGTTAGTGCGATCAACGTTCCTTATGAACCGGCCTGATCGAACCATTCGAGCACCCGTGTTTCGAGAAAAACGTAAAACGGGTTGTATCGGATGCGCAATAAAAAACTGTACGGAATCTTCAACAAGTCCCGCTCGCCCTGAATTGCCATCTGGCCGAGAAACAGGGCGTTTTCTCTCGCCGCCGGTCCCTGCCCGTAAAGCGGATCATCGGGCGCAAACGGCAGCGCCACGTGGGACAGGGAAATCACGCCACGCGGCCAGTCGAGGTGCAGCGCATCAGTCTTTGATGCCGCATTTGATAACGACGGTTTGTAGCGGGCGACGACCGCCCTGCTTTCCGGATTGGTGTTGGTCACAAGGGTCAGCGCAAAAGGCAGGTTCTTGTTTGCCGTTAAACGGGCCGTAAAGGGAGCCGGATCGGCAATCAACAAACTGGTCTTGGCCGCAAAGCGGTTGATGTCGAACAGCACCAGCTCATGGCGAACCGGCTTTAGATGCTTGAGCAATCTGTCGACCACGGCATCCGTTGAGACCGTGGCATCGACGGTGGACTTTAAGACCAGGGTTGGCGGCAAGATGGTCCTGGCAGCGGAACGGGCCCGGGCGGCGATACGCCGGGCAACCGAACTCGTCAGGCCGTGAACCTGCTCGCCGGCATTGGTGGCAAAGGAGTTGTACTTATACGGATCGAACTCGGGCATCACGGACAGCCAGGCCATCCCGCCCAGGCCGGGCAAAATCGACAACCGCCGCTTCCATTTGGCCAAAGCTGCTGCCGGGTGCAAGCCGATGGATGGAGAGATCAGCACCAGGCTGGCCGGCACTGGCAAGTTTTCGTTTTCAAGTGCGTCTAAAGTGTAATTTAATGCCAGCGGTGACCCGTTGGAATAGCCGACAATGTGAATCGGTTTCTGTCCAAGCGTGGATGCCAGGTGCGCCACTGCCAGCCTGACGGCAGCCGCCATGTCTTGCCATTTGATGTATTTAAGCCCAGAGGGCGCCGTGCCGTGGCCGGGTAACCGCAGGCCGATGACCCTGTAATTGCGCTGTTTGAGCGTCTCACCTAAAACCCGCAAGCTGTAGGGCGAATCTGACATACCGTGCAACAGCAGCACGCCGCCGACAGGCTGATCAGCGCTGAATTCAAAGCTGCGGTTCCAGTTGGGTTGGCGCTGTTGCGGATCAGCCGCGCTGCCGGCACTATAACGCACCAGAGCGTATTCAGGACCGGTTGCCGTGCGGGCGTAAACTTTTTCTTCCAGCTGCTGAAACAGACGATCTTCCAGTTTGCGATAATCATCAAAGGTTTTAATCTCAGCAGCCATATCGACTGTAAATTCTGCGGTCAACTTCTCTGTGTGCCAGGGTTTCAAGGGTGGGCCGTCACACCCCTGAATAAAGAAGATCCCGCTCATTAAGAGGCCAGATACGATTCGATTCAAATAGTGTCGGCGAAATCGATTAACTAAAATGCCACTATATCTCATGCGGATTTTTTCCTTTTTCAACGAATGGGGTGATTGGCCTGCGCTGAATATACCCCGTTTATCTTTAGAGTGGTCGGCTATCGGGCGCGGGTCAACACCCAGTATGCCGATCCATTGGGTGCCTCGACCTTGTATATCGGCCGGCTATTGGGAGTTTTCGCATTGGTCAGCCGCAAGAACAAATCATTAAAAAACTCCGGCGTTTCCAGGCTGAAGTTGTGAAAATTGCGTGTGCGGTTGACCGGCGTGACATCCACCAGGCTAATCAGGTTGCTCCTCGGCTCGACCAAGTTGGCCATCCGGACGGCCTCTTCCATCTGGTCCGGACTCAGGGTGCTTTCACCCAGTCGCTTGCCTCGATTGATAATGCGGCTGATCAGCAACGCCCTGTCATTGGAGGAAACATACACGGTGGTTTCTCGAGCCAGGGCTTTGATCTCCTTTTTGAACTGTTTATTGAAATTGGTGTGATCAACGTCCGGCGCAGTCAGCACCACATCTTCGATCTTGCTCTGTGCGTCGGCCAAATCCGCCTCCCGGTAGAGCAGACTGAAGGCATCGACAACCACCTGAGCTCCCATGCTGTTTGCTATCAGCCATAACTTTTCGGGTTTGATCTCGCGAATGATCAACTTCAGCGACTCGGCAAGTTCTGCTCCAGACGCTTTGGCCACCTCGCGCGCGCGCAGGTAGCCGCGCGGCGTAGAGCCCTGGTTCCCTGGCCAGTCAAAAACCAGCACCGGCGAGTTGATATCCAGGACGTGGCCCACAAAAGCCGTTTTGCGCAGGCCGGAGACAAAAGCTTCCCTGAATCCGTGCACTACCACCAACAGGGATCGATGCGAGGAGTCTTGAACGAACTTCTGTATTTGTTTGACAAATGCGGCCTGCTTGAGTTCCTGGACCGCCCTGAGGTGGATCTCTTCATTCTGGAACCACTCGGTCGGGTTGATGAGCATACCGAGACCTAACGTCGGTTGGATGCGGGCATCAAAATATCCGAACTTAAGACGTTCTTCGCGCTCCCCACCGAAACGCTTCTCGAGCGGACCTTCCTTTGATTCCAGGTTACGATTGGTGATGAAAAAAAAGCGATAATTGCCCTGCTCGGCCAGCTGGGCCACTCGCATACGCCGAAATATAAAGGCCTCGGCATGCCGTATAGCTGCACTTGTAGAGGCAAAAAAGGAAAAATACAACCAGGTCCCCGCACCCAGTATCACCAGCATGACCACTGCGGTGACAATCAACAAGCGGCGTTTAAAGCGTGTCATCAGTTTGCCTCCTTTTAATAGGTGGCAGATTCTTTTTGCCTGATTATATGAGGCATCGGGGAGTTTTTCCGTACAACCCCTAATCATAGCGGAAACAATTATCAGTAGCGAAATCGTACACTGCCTGAATGGTTTAGGGAGTTTAAACGATGAAGTCGTTGATGATTCATTCCGCTATCGATTTAAGAAAAGCTCCCCGACGCTTCGGTTATATAACAAAACAGAATTAGAATTGAAACGGCTGGGCGATTATCATCTGGACACCGGCACCTTCATTGGAAAAGGCGGTGTCGATACGCACGACGATTCCCTGGGCCCAGGCCCGGAGCCCCAGGCCGGCATTCCACTTCATGTCCGAGTGCAGCTGTGAAAAATCCCATTCCGGCGCCACCCGCCCGATTTCGACAAAGGGGACGAACTGCAGCCATCTGATGCCCACATATTTTTGAATGCGCGGCCAGTTATTAAACGGATTCCACTCGGGAATCAAGCGCAGTTCGGCGGCGTAATATATGGCGGCCTTGTCGTTGAAGCGCTGGGTGGGGAAGCCGCGCAGGCGCCAGAGGCCACCCAGAGTAGAGCCGGTGTAGGCCGGCGGCCGGTTGCTGATGGTGCCGTCCGGCCGCTCGTCCCAGGTCGGCGACCAGGATGTCCAGGAATTAAGTGCCAGCACACCCTGACGCAACCAGCTGCCCATTTTAAATGGAAAGTAGACGTCCAGCTCGCCTTCCAAATTGGTCCATGAATCCGAGCTGTTCAACCAGCCGAAATCCCGCGACACTTCGCCCCGCAGGCTGAATCCCTTAGAAGGGTTGGCGGCAAAATCACGGTTGTCCCAGAACAGCGTAAAATCAAGGCCGTTTGTTTTGACCGTGGTGTCGACATCACGACCCTCGAGCTCCTGAGAGCGGTAAAAAGGCCGCATCTCCAGGTAACTGCGGCCGCTTTTGAACGGATTTAAGGAGGTCCCGCCCTTGGGATCGGATATCAGTAGCCCGTCTTTGATTTTATAGGTGGTGATGATTTCATCCCGGCCGTAGCCCATCGGCAGCAAATATTTGAATCTGAGCCGGAAAAAATTGTCCCAGCCGTCGCCTTTGACAAAGTTATCCTCATCGGAATCATTGCTGCCGGCGCGTTCAAACGGGAAATTGGGATTGCCGTCAATATAGGATTCATTGTCACTGAAGTATCCCACCGACACGATGGGATCCAAAAACAGGCGATCGATGAGCGGCATCTGAATGTCACGACCCACCAGAAAGCCCATGCCCCCCTTGGTGCCGACAATGGCCGTGGCCAGCATAAGGGACTGCTTTTGGGGTTTGCCGACCTTGCCGTAAACGAACCCGCCGGCGAATCCGAAATTCTCGTTGTAAAAAGCGTAGGGCAGCTTGAGGGTTTGAGGCGAGAATTTACCATCCGGACCGACCCGAACGCCCTGGGCAAAGAGGCTCTGAGCCGTGACGAAAAGAAAGACAGCTGGCAGGGCCATCAACCATTTTCTCTTCACAATCTGTCGAAGTCTGATATCAATGCACTCAAGATTCATTGTAAACGTAAGTTAAAGTGTTAAAGCGCTCCGTTCAGAATTTTCGCGCCGTGCAAAATCAACCCGCAGACTAAGCTATATACCGGGCTTCAAGGATGGTGATATCATCCTGCAAGCGGATATCGTTTGAAAACTTCAACAGCGCCTCTTCCAAAGCGGTCATGTTGAGCGGTTCTTGAGGGTAGTTTAACTCTTTGAGGATGCTGATAAATCCGTCGACGCCCAGTATCTCATCATTGGCATTATGAATTTCAAAGGCGCCGTCGCTAAACATCAGGATCGCATCACCGGACGCCAGCGGAACGGTTTGAGCCTGGTAAGCGGCGGATTCAGGAATATCCTCGGTGAAACCAAACGGCAGGCCCGAAGATGGCAATTTTTTAAAATTGCCTTTATCATCGACGATGAGTGGTGGCGGACCACCGGCACCGGCATAGCACAGGCTGGCATCACGGGCATCGATAACCCCGCAGGTAGCCGCGGCAAAGGTGTTGATGTCTCCAAAAACGCCCACCAGCTCTTTGTTGATAGTCGCGGCAAACTCGGCCGGATTTTCCAAAAGCGCATGATGGCGCTGCCACAGCATGCCCAGATGCATGGTGTATAGCGCAGCGGCGACCCCGTGGCCTTCCATATCAGCCAGAAAAAAGGCGTAGCGATCGTCATTGAGCGCTTTGACCGCATAATAGTCGCCGCCCACAATGTCGAGCGCCATATAAAAGCTGGTAAACCGTACCCGGGGATCTTCCGGCAGCTCGTGGTCCAGGCTCTGGGTCTGGATGCGTTTGGCGCGCTCAAGATCCACCAGCATGGGCGAGACATCGCGAAAGGTTTCAATGCCACCGATTACCTGGCCAGACTTGTCATAAAGCGGGGCGGTGGTTACCTGCATGGGAATTCGGCGGCCGTCTTTACTGCGTGCAAAAACGATGATGGGGGTCGTGCTGGTAACACCTGTGATCATGGAGCGGTGCAGGGGGCAGTGCTCTTTGCCGCACAGGCGGTGACCGTCTTTATCCTCATGGCAGAGGATATCTTCATGACAGGCGCGCCCCATGACATCCTCGGCGCTCCAGCCGGTGATGCGCTCGGACGATTTGCTCCAAAAGACGATGCGCCGATCGCGATCACATACATAAACCCCTTCGCTCAGACTCTCTAAAATGTTTTCAGCTGAAATTAACAAATCCTTCATTGGCACCCCTCCCGGCAGGATAATATGGCTGGCTTCTTTGATACCTGCAATCTGCTTTTAATATGACAAATTTCAACGCCAGGCAATTAAAAACTTGCGGATCGGATCAAAGGGCAGGCTGGATTTTGAATTCTCTTATATGAAAAATTTCTTCTGATAGGCGGAAAACTGCGTAAGCGCACTGTCATCCCTGATGTAGGATATGCACAACCCGATCGCAGTATTCGCGGCTCTCCGGATTGGCGGAAACAACTTCGATTTCTGCAGGTGATGTCGCCCCTAAACCGATTTCAACCGCGCGAGCAATTTGTTCCTGTTCAAAAATCTTTGGTTTCATAATCTGCGCGTTGCTGCCCAGGGTTTTCAATATGGCCAGGCCAACCGCATCGATGGCCACGCGATCGCTGGCTGCCAGGAAAACATTACCCTGGACGCGCTTGCCGGTCATCGGCCCGCCATCGACAAAGGCATCAATGCCGTCCAGAACAATCAGATCAGGCGTAAAGGGCGCATTGATCTCGGCGATCAGCTTACGCTGGTGGGGCGATTGGTGCAGCTCGCTCATATAAGGGAAACCATTTCGCTCGGTAGGGACGACGCCGACATGCAGCTTGAGCGACATGGTAAATACGCCACCGTACTGGTGGGTCTTCAGACAGCAGGTGGAAACCAGGCATTCGGCCTCGAGGATAGGGCGCGCAACCCTGAACCCATCCTGCCAGTGGGAATCTTTTGAATTGACTTTTACCCAGTCTTTACGGTCAAGCGTATCAAAATCAATAACATTGACATCCAGCTTCTGTAATAGCGGCAGGATACCCTTCTCTTCCATGACCGCTCGGGTCAGGGGATAGCTGCGCTCCCCCAAACTGACAGATTTGGCCCCCATCTTCCAGACTTCTTCAACCAGGGCCACCAGGGTATCATTATGGGTTGAACCGGGCACCCGATCGGCCGTATTGAAATTGGGTTTGATCAATACATCTTTGTTCTTGACCGGGTTTTTGCCCAGGGTTTTTATGGTGGATGAAACGCCTGATTGTCGATTTTCGGTGTTCACAAATGCAACGCGACTTTTATCATTAGCCATAACGCGACCTCCATGCAGCCCGAATAATAGGACACCACCGGCAGCCCCGGACACCTTTAAAAAATCCCGGCGGCTCATCGATGCTGTCGGTCTGTTTTGCCTGCTATTGTTATGATAAGATGTTTTCATTTTCAAGAAAATCAAGGATAACGTTAACCATTTCATCCGGCCGTTCCATGGGGACGAAGTGTCCCGTGTCTTCAAACATCCGAAAAGCAGCCCCCGGAACGTTGGCTTTGAATCTTTTGGCGGCTGAAGCTAAAAAGGTATCGGACCTGGTACCGTACACCACGAGTACCGGTTTCTGCAACCGAGGGATAAAGCGCCAGATGTCATGCGGGCAGACGGCAAAACACTTTGATTCCCAGGAAGGGTCACAGCATAAACGGATCTGTTCATCTCCGGTCTTTTGAGTGCCATCCCGAACATAAGCCTCCAGAAATCCATCCTGCCAGCTCTGGAACACAGCCTTGCCTTGATAGGCTTGCAGAATGCTGGCGCGATCGGGCCAGACCCGTCTTCTTTTTGCGGCTGTTGCCACGATGGGCACAAAGCGGGTCAGCCCGGTAAATTTGAATACATACCACCACCACATCCAGGAAAACGGCAGAATGGTGGGATCAATCAGAACCAGCGCGCGGATCAAATCCGGTCGTTTGACGGCCAGAAGTAAACTGACGGTGGCCCCGCGGGAATGCCCCATCGCAATGATAGGCTTGCCCAAATTTTCGACAAAGCGTTCTAAATCACTGACAAAAATATCCCAATTTTTCAGCGTTTGAGGATCCGCCGGCGCTGTGGTTTTCCCATGCCCCCTGTCGTCCATGCCGAATATTCTCAAATGCGGCTGCAGCTTTTCAGCCAGAGGCGTATACGTGCCAGCACATAATCCGGTAGCGTGTGCAAAATGCGCCAGCGGCCCATTGCCGCCCCAGTCGATATAGTGGAAGGGGCCGTCTTTTCCCTCAAAAGTATGATCGTCTCGTGACATGTTTACATAGCGCCCGGTATTTTCCGTTTGACTGCTTCAACTCCAGTGGAATGATGGAATACTGGAATATTGGAATAATGTTTTGAGGACATGTAATTCAGATACCCATAGCGAGTTTTGGACCCAATTTTTATAAATGAACCAGCAAGATGTATAGCGGGGATATTTTTTACAGAAATCTTCAAGACGAAGCCTAACTACTATCTATTATAAAAGTTGTCTTCCCAATTCCGATCTTTTTGCTTCTTCTGTAGGGACTCAATCAACTTTAATAATGCATTTTCAACTTTATAGTGAAGTTGGTCTAATTGTTCGAATTCTTCGTCTGTTATTTGATTGGCTCGTTTGAAACTCACGTAGCAAGAATGAAATTCTCCACAGGAACCAAGGGCAAAATTTAGATAGTTTAAATACTCTTTCAGACTACGCCTGCAGTAGCCTTCTGATATATTTCTTGAAATGCTATGGGCAGCGTCGATACCGTTGGAAGCAACTTTTTTGACCTCGAATGAAAATTGAGAAAATATTTTATAAGCCAAGACGTATAAATCAATTGCGTCTTGCCAAACCCTAAGCTTTTTGAATCCCCGATTGATATTTTTTCGGTCCATAATGCGCTTATTTCATGAATCCCAGTGTGTTTTCAAAACGATCCAAAAAAGACCCAATATTCCAGCATTCCAGCATTCCATTATTCCATTATTCCAGTTGTGAGCTGATTGGATTAACTTGGATTAATCTAATTATAGTCTGTTTAAAGACCTAAAAACTTCGCGGCGATGGATTTCATAATCTCATTGGTACCCGCAAAAATCGACATTACCCTCACATCGCGCCAGGCGCGGGCGATCGGGCAGGCCTCCAGCATTCCGAAACGGCCGCAGAAATCAAGCGCACGGTCGGCAA
>JAHEIW010000072.1 GCA_024639185.1 Deltaproteobacteria bacterium
GCATTACCTCAGCATTGACGGCCTGTTGAATTCCACCGGCCTTGAAAATCCCAAACAGCATTTTTGCAGCGCCTGCTTCGACGGTTGCTATCCGGTCAGCTTTGATGAAATGGTGTCCAAGAACTGTCTGGAAATTGGCGGTTAGTCGACCAATCAGCATGTTTTATAGAATTCGTCAATTTCGGGTCATGGGTCTCAGTAAATAATAGGTGTCAGGGAACTTAAGACTGAAATCAGAAAGCAATGAAAACATGCGATCGCCATTGCTACTGAGTTGCAAGGGTTTGAAACTGGCCACCGAAGGCCTGACACCTGACACCTGAAACCTTCTGGTATTGGTCGATCTCCAGGGCTGATCGCAGTCTGGCAGCTAATTAAAAATATATAATAATTACATACTGTTTTAAATTCCTCCTTGCCCTTTTAAAGGGGGCGTTATAAAATAATAACGTCAAGCCCTTTTCAAACCCGCCCGGTTGCCTGGAGGACTGCATGCTTGAATCACGATACCTGAAGGATAATATTGAAAATATCCAGAAATTGCTGGCTATCCCGGCACTCAAAAATTTTGAAACCAAAAGCCTGGGAAAGCTGCTGCGACTGAGCAAAATTCGTGAATACGAAGACAGCGAACGGATCATAAAGGAGGGGGATCGGGATCCGTGGCTCTATTTTTTACTTTCCGGCAAAATAAAAATCACCAAAGAAGGCCTGGAAATCGGCAGCCTGGATAAAAAGGGCGAAATCTTTGGTGAAATGCGTGTTATCGACAGCATGGGCCGATCGGCTACCGTGCAAGCTGTTGGTAAAACCATCTGCCTGGCCATCGACACATCCGCCAAGAAAAGGTTTTCGCTGGGCAGCAGCACGGATGAGAGATTGGACTTTCTGCTGTTACTTTACCGCATTTTTGCAGAATTTATGTCCATCCGATTACGGGCCACCAATGAAGAGCTGATCATGGCCAAAAAGAAAGTCAAACGATTGATAGAACAATTATGAGTGATAGAAGAACTGTCGCCTTTTCCAAAAATTCCGCTAATCTTTTTTTTCATATTCTCACCGAATGCAACCTTAACTGCCGGCATTGCTATATCAATCCTGAACAGCACGGCAAAACCCGAGTGCCCTTAAAAACCATCAAATCCTGGCTGGATGTATTTTCCGATGGCGACCCAGCCCCCAACCTTATTTTTTTGGGTGGTGAACCGACGCTGCATCCGGATCTGGCCGAGGCTGTTCAACATGCACGCAGTAAAGGTTTCAGTTCCATTACCATCGATACCAATGGATTTTTATTTCACGATATTCTCAACAAGGTGGGACCGGAGGAGGTTGACTTTTTCAGCTTCAGTCTGGACGGCGCCACCCGCAAGACGAACGATGCGATTCGCGGGCAAGGGTCCTATGATACTTGTATAAAGGGCATCAAAAAGACCGTGTCCGCCGGTTTCGCTACCAGCCTGATTTATACGGTCAGCCGGGCCAATCTTGCTGAATTGAGATTGATGCCGGCGCTTTTAAGCGATCTGGAAATCGAGCGCTTTTTTATTCAGGTCATCGGTTTGCGCGGCAAAGCAAGCCGGTCCGGTGGCAAGGATGCGTTGCAGGTTTCCCGATCTGAATGGCTGCAAACGATCCCGCCGCTGGCCAAAAAAATTGCCGCCCGGGACATAATCGTCAGCTATCCCAAGGTGTATCTGCAACCTGAAGAAACCTTTGAATGCGCAGGTCGCGTGGCCCAAAATTATTTCATCTTCCCCAACGGCCGGGTTTATCAATGCCCGCTGTGCGAAGATCTCCCCATTCACAGCCTGCAGTTAAAAGATAATCAGCTGATCCCTACTGCAAAGCTCAACGAGAGTGACTTGTTCGAACTGAACATTCCGGAAGGCTGTGTGATGAACAAGCTGATTCAGCCCGACAATATCAGCTATGCGATCGGGGGCATACCGGAGTATAAGATCGGGTGTTGTCTGCTCAAGGAGGAAATACAAGCAAAATAGGTTGTAGCGAACAATTAGCTGCAAACGGGTTTATAGGGTTCAATTGTAACGGGTTCAAGGTTCAGGGTTCTGGGTTCAGAGGTTTAAAAGCAGAGATACTTGTGGATGGTAGCAGCAGAGGACAATCCTATTTATTGTTTTATAACCGCTGGCAGCTTATATTTTCAGTCTCCCGCAATCCAACCCCTGAACCTTTGAACGTTGAACCTATGAACCTGGCGCCTGACACTTGCGTGAGCGGGAAATCGTTGCGGCGCGACGGAGTTTCGGAACCTAAAGAAAAAGAGGGCCATGCCCACCATACGCCAGAAGATAAATTCTTTGTTAAGTGAGACGGAGATGAGTGCCCGGGAGATTTCCGGGGAAGTGGGGATAGCTGAAAAAGAAGTGGCCGAACATCTTCCTCACATTGCCCGTTCGGTTTCATCTCAGGGCAAGAAAATCATCATCACACCGGCAAAATGTCTGAATTGCGGCTATGCGTTTGAAGACCGTAAACGGTTTACGCGCCCCGGACGCTGCCCCCAGTGCAAAAAATCTCACCTGCAAAGCCCGCGATTCCGCATCTGTTAAATCCGTTACAGACTGCGCCCAGCTGTAAAATATCTTCAATCCAATTAGACTCACGATTTATACTAAAGGTGTCAGTGTTCAGAAGACAGAGGCTAGACGACGGAATACAGATTGGAAAAACTGAAAATGAAGCGCCCCCTTTCTGTCCTCTGTTTTCTGTTCTCTGTCCTCTGTTTACTGGCACCTATTACTTCTGTTGCCACTGACCGGCGGCATCCTGCACCCACTCGCCGGGGGCTGCTCGCTGGGCAATTTGCAGAGCACGGCGCTTGCCCACCAATTCCGCTGTGGTACCCTGCTGCTTGGCGATGGCTTTGTATACCGTTTGACGATCCTTATTTTCGGCCGCCACCACATCAGCATTTACTTTTTTGTCGCCCAAAAACTGCAGTAAGCCCGCGTTGCCCTCGCCCACGATACCCTCAGACTTCAACTTCTTGATAACAGAAAGACGACTTTTCATTCGCGCTTTAATATCATCTGCGAATGCCGTCGCGCCCAGCGCAAAAAACCCAATCAGTAACCCTGCTAATATTTTTGTTGATGTTCGTTGTTTCATACAAAGATTCTCCTTGGTTTAATTAATCAACCGCTAGTGCTTTATTCATCGGCTCCACAGCCGCCTGCTATTTGAGCTGATCTTCAGCGGCATCGATATCGCCAAAATAGTTATCCAGGGCACGATCAACCTTCACATTGACATCGATGGTGATGTGAATCGGCTTGACCTCCACCGGCGCCACTTCGACTTTGTGCTGGGTACAGCCTGCTGTAGTCAGGACCAGTAACGCAGCAGATAAAAGCAAGATTGGTTTTATCATTTTTGTGACCCCCTGCTTTTTTGTATCATTTGTATGAGTTCCTGGTATTGCAGGATCTTATTCAGCGGCAATCTGAAATTGACATCCAGTCGAATGCCCTGAAAGGTTGAGCCCTGCACACCGGCATCTACTTTGGCAAAGCCACCGATATCTTTCTGGTAAACAAACGGCAAGGATTGAGCCGGTTTTCCGTCAAGCTGCATGTTTAGCAGCAAATCTTCACCTTCGGTGTTCAGATTGAGCTTGGCCCAAGTGTAATCATAATCTTCCAGCGCCCTTCTGGCAAGCTCCATTTGAACATATTGCGGTGAATCCTCTGGAATTCCGGCAGTTAAGATTTCAGTGTCTTTCATGCGAATTTTACCGATTTGACCGGGTGTCGTAAACAAAAACCCGTCTTTAAAGCTTAATTGCCCGTTTTTAAATTGAATGGGGATTCGGCCGTTTAACTCACCTTCAGCTTCCACACTGGCCGCCCCGAACTGTTCCAGCACCTTGGCCAGATTTAATCGATCGCAATACAGGATCAGCTGATAATCTTCGATTCCGGGTTTAAGCCGAATGGCCGGTGCGTCCACATTTCCATCGCACCACATAAAATGGCTCTTTTCGATCAGAAACGATTGGGCGGATTCGATTTGAAAATCGATCTCTCCGTCATCGATATTCATATCTCCCAATGACGCGCGGGCGAATTTGAGCTTCTGACCGGGGGCACTGCGGACTTTTGCCATATCCTGAATGAGCAACTCAGTTTCAATTCCGACAACCGTAATTTTATTTTTGCGATGTCGCAAAGTGCCGTTTTGCAAATCTGATTTAGCCGTGGCCTGCCATCCGTTTGTTCCGATAACGATATCACCCTGTTCCTGGAGCTTGCCGCTAAATGTGAAGCCCTGTGCGGCCGGCACAAATTTTCCCAAATCGATTTCCGGTGCTGTTTGCGGATAAGAAATCGTAAAGCGGGCCCGGGTATGATGGCCGTCAGCGTGCTTGAAATCGGAAACGCCTGAAAATTGAACCGCCAGGGCCGGCAAAATCGGATTTTTCATTTCGCCGCTGAAAGTCAGACCGGATGCGGTTTGCTGGACGTCTGCCTGAACCGATCCCAGGTCCAGTTGATTGTAGCGCGTATTTTTTATCGAAATCATCCCTTTTTGGCCTGAACGGTTAGCCGGAAATGTAAACGGAATGCTGCCCTGCACGCCGTGGAGCGCAATTTTTACCGCGTTTGCTTCAAAGCGGGTACCGCCAAACTTTAACCGGCCATTAACACTTTGTTTGCCCTGTGGATTGTGAACCAACCGCCCGCCTGCGGAAAGTCGTTTGAGCCGAATGGTGGCAGTTGCGGTCTTCACAACCGAGCCGGACAAATCGATATTATAATCTGATACGCCGCCATGGGGCGGATCGGCATTCATGTTTGTCGCGCCGTCTAAGACGAGCCGGGGAGAGAAAATGTTTACACCGTCAGCGGCGACACGAACAGTGGCAGCCTTCAGTTTGTAGGTCATATCGAAAAGTCGCCCGACTCCTTGAGCGCTGAGATCAACCGTGGGCATATGAGCGGAAATGCGGTTTTGATGATATTGAAATGCCATTTGTTTTGGCGCAAGAGTTTTGCGATCCTCGCTGATCAATTCAAAGCGCCACTGGTGATCTGTGGCCAGATGGCCGGAAAAGCTTAGCGGCAAACTGAACGGTTGGGTAAATTGCAGCGCTGCAGGGTCTTTTGCCGGGTCAGGCGTGCCATCCGCTGACAGATTGAAACTTCCGGAAAATTCGGTGCCCGTTTCCGGATAGTGCACAGTTATGGTGAATTCAGACAGGTGCGCAGCCAGGGGTTTAAGCAAAGCCAAATTTGAGAGCCGCACATCGACTTTACCCGGGTGGTGACTCTCGAAATCAATGGTCAACGGCAGGCGCTGTTGGGGGTCTTTGGAAGCGGCCTTAAACTCAAGGCCTTTATACGCAATGCCCAGAGCGGATCCTTCTAAGCGACCGTTGAAAGAGGAAACCCCAAACGGCTCCAGGCGAATGTGGGCATCTGCCGCCAAACTGGCCGCCCCTGTCAGAGTCAAACCCTCAATGCGTTGAAATACATCTGCAAAGCGCAACAGTTCAAAATTCGCAGACTTGAATTCAGAATGGATTTGTTTTTGCGTTAAATCGATATTGGCGACAACCTTTACGGGTAGTCCACGGGGATATAAATGAACGGTGGCGATTAAAATATGATCGGCACTCTCATGGGGTATGATATCGATTTCAAATGCCAGGCGATACGTCGTTTCGTCTGTGTTCCAGATGACAATGCCGTTGTTGATTTGAATATGATTCGGAAATGACCGGGCGTCATTGCTGCCATTACCGTCTTTGGCCGGGGTAGCCTTGAATTGGCGCAGCAACTGTTCCACATCCAAACCGCGTAACCCCCACTGGCCGTTTTCATGCGCAACATAAATTTCAACGCCACTGGCCGCGATTTTTTTTATTTTCTGACGATAAAGTTCACCGGCTGCATAATCCACCTGAACGGACTGAACGATGACCGCTGGATTCCGGGGCGAACCCAAGCGTAACGGTCCCAGATCGGCGCCTTCAAGATCCAATTGCCGAAAATCCAGCGACAATTCTGAGATTCCGGCATCCTTTTGCAAAATGGTGATCAGCTTGGATTCGAATAAACCGGGCAGAAGGGTTGAGACCAGGTAAAACAAACCCCCTCCGATGAGAATCACCAGTAACAGGAAAATGATGGCTAATGTTATTTTTCGTCTAACGGGCATTGATGTCACATTGATCAGATGATGTTGCTACTGGTTCGTCGCAATTATTTTCATCACACAATATAATCATCCCGGCGACGTTCCCTACAACCGCTGTGCAAATTTTTCAGATCGGTTCTGGAAAAATTCAGCCACAGAGCAGCCTGGCTGCAATTTAAACAGGACGCTGCAGCCCGGTTTAATGTTGACCGCTACTACTTTTTTCTTTGCAAAAAGGAACTTCTGGTCATACCCGCCCCGATGGAATCGTAAAGGATGGTCTTGGCCCGTCGCAGGTTATCCAGGTTTTGATTGATCGCATACCCTTGAATGCTATCGGGTTGCAGGGCACCGCGCTCAAGATCGTAGGGCAATCTTTGCATACAGACAACCGAACAATTTCCGCGCTCGTGTATATTGGTCACCATTTTGTTAGCGATAAAATCAGCAGCCGCCTGCTTTGCGTCCGCTTTTCTTCCGGCAAGCACCTGCTCGAGGGTTAGCGGGATCATGGCAAAATTGGCCTGGTGCTCTATCAGGAGGTCGATATCATCCATTTCCAGTTTGTGGGGGGCCATTAAGGCTTCCAGATGGTATTTTGCGCCGCGGGTGGCATGCAGAAATACGCCTTTACCGTTCATGTGTCCGAACATCTTTGATCTGTCGGTAAACGGCAGGACCTCGATATAAGGGGCGAAACAGCCATGGCTTTGGGTCAGCGTGTCAACAATGCCCCATTTGGGTGCCTGGCTGATATGTCCCTGCCCCCTGTGCAAACGCAGCACAACATCTCGATCGGCGCCCAGGTAAATCGAGGCGATGGTTTTGTATTTGCCCGAGGCCGTATATGCATTTGCAATCTGGGCGATATGGTCCGGTCGCCGGTCAACCGTCATCACATCAAAAGCAAAGGCATTGACATGTTGATTATAAAAGGCCAGGGCTTTGCGAAAGTTTTTGAATGTTCCCTTAGCAGCCACTTCGGGGTAGCATTGCTCTACAAAGCAGTGCTGAATGCGGGCGGCCATTGCCGGTACCCGGTGTTCGAGCATGCCCAGTTGATTGTCCATAATGATGCCGTCTATCTTATGCGGACCTTTTATTTTTAGCAGCTCGCCGGCGATGCAACCAGCGATGTCATCTCCGGCGTTAAATGTTACCTTTGCCGGCAAATCGTCGCCATCGGTTGTTGATATCTGCGATTTCGTCTCTAATGCGGTGGCGACCGCATCGTCACCAAAGATGATGTTGGCGGTGTCGTCCGGTGCAAAGACTCTGGCGCGATGCACATTTTCGGCACCCACTATAATCGAGATGTCGCCGGCCTGCAGAACACCGGCCAGCGACATTATGAATACCAGTTCAACAGACGCATTAAAACCCGGGCAGCCGGCATATAAATCAAGCACCCGCATATCGTCCGGGCAGCTGCTTTTAACAAGATCAAAGGAATGCCGGACCAGCGGTCCCGGGTCGATTTTGTCTTCACCGATATTGGTGGCCCCGATGACCAGTTTGATGCGGGCGGGATCGATATCGCATGTTTGCAGCAGCTCATTAAACGCCAGAACGCCAATGCGCTCATTCACGGGCGCCACGTTTCTTGTTCGAACACCGATACGTTTCTCGATGGTCTGGTTGTTGACCGGTATGCCGCCCTTAAAGGTCATGCCTTTGTTTTCATAAATGGAATTGTCGACCAACCGGCCCCCGTTCCAGGCTCCCTGGGCAATGATGTCCAAGACTGTATCAGCTGCCAAATTTTTCTCCTTATGCTTTTACACCCGGCAGTTAAAAAAGAATATAGGCTACGGTCATGTCATTTTCTTTTAGGCGATATGAATTATGCCGTGCCGGTGGCCAGATATTTGGGATTTACGGTTGCCCACACAAGAACAAAATTGATTGTGCCTTTTATCCCAAATATCTGACCACAGTGGTCGTATGTGAAAACTCATAGCATATCGCCTTCCAGAAAAAAACATGACCTCTGCCCCTTCGGATATCGCTTTCTCAAGCAGAAAAAAAATATAATGTGATTGCTGAGACCGATATTAGGCTAAGAGCGCCCACATATCAGCAGTATTTCTCATCTTGAAAAATAAACCATGGTGTTCAAAAGGCACCTTTTTTGATGAGCGCTTTATTACGGGTATACCAATCTTGGTTTCTGAATTGATAAAAATTAAGTGCACAAATAAGATATATCTGAAGTGGTCTTTAAACTGTTAGATCTTGGTCGAGGGCAAGGCGTAATACGGTTCAAAAACGGAGCGTACACGATAGTACGTGAGTATTGTTAAGCGTATTACAACGCAGCCATCGGCCAAGAGATGAGGGTTTAAAGACCACTTCTAGATGTTGAAGCGGAATTGAATTATATCCCCATCCTGCACTTCGTACGCCTTGCCCTCCAATCTGACGGTGCCCTGTTTTTTGGCTTCGCTGTAGCTACCGGCTGTTATCAAATTCTGAAAGGAGATCACCTCGGCACGAATAAATCCTTTCTGCATGTCACTGTGAATATGACCGGCCGCTTCCAGGGCCCGGGTGCCCTTTTTAATGGCCCAGGCGCGCACTTCACTGCTGATAATGGTAAAAAAGGAAATCAGATCCAAGAGCGCATAAGATTGCCGGATCACGCGATCCATTGCAGAAGCCGGGATATCAAATTCGGCCAGAAATTCGGCCGCCTCATCCGGAACCATCTGGGCCAGCTCCTGCTCCAGTTTAGCCCGGATGACCAGGCATTCCTGTGCAGCAGCCAGGCCCTCGATATCCGGCAGGCGATCATCATCATCTTCATTGTTAAAAAGGATCAGAACAGGCTTGGCGCTCAGAAATGCAAACCCCCGGAGGCAATGGGCGGCGGCCAGATCCGGCTTGCTTCTTAACGCGATCTCGTTTTCCAGGCAATCCCGGCAAGCGGTTAACAGGTCGTATTCTTCCGGGTCCATTTTCTTGCCGCGCTTGTGATCCAGCGCGATGCGTTGCAGGCGTTTTTCCGCTACTTCCAGATCCGCCAGCACAAGCTCCTGGTCCAAACGGTTAAAATCCCGGGCGGGGGAGGGTGTATCAAAGCCATAAGCGACGTGGTTGCGAATGACATGCAATAGCGCGTCGCAATCCCTGAGGGCTGCGGAGAGCCAAGGAGCTGCGGCACCGTCTTTTTTATGACCCGCTAAAAAATATTCCACCTGGGTGTAGATGGTTTTTTTGGGGTTGACCACCCGGCTTAACGCATCGACGCGGTTATCCGGGACTCGGACCGTGGCAATCCGATCCCGCTGCTTGTGTTCGGGGCCGGTGGAATTTTGGGTCAAGGCATCAAATACGGTTGATTTGCCGGCACGCGGCAGGCCAATTATGCCTAGCTTCATATCAGGCCTCAAAAAATGCTTCAGACCGATTCAGGGGATGAACTGAACCTACCATTGACAGCGGAGATGAAGCAAATAAAATTTTCAGGCTTCTGCGGTTAGGTTTCGGCTGATGAACCTGCGGTTGGGGCATCCATTTCAGGAGTTGACTCGGTCGGTTTTACGGGCCGGCGGAAGGGATTGTTGAAGATGAGCACAGTGGCAACCGGCAGAATCAGACCCAGGGCGCTGACGGTTAACATCAATGTCCCCAGCTGCTCGTATTGGCCCCGCGGGATGATAAAAATTTTATTTAAGTAATTGGTACCCAGGCTACTGGCGGATAGGGCCAGATTGGTAAAGGCCGCCATGACTGCAAAATAGGTAGCCTTTTTGTCACGCGGAGCTTCCTTGGCGATCCAGGCCAGCATGGGAATCATGGCCACCTGGCCCATGGGCGAGTCGGCCATGGTATCGATGATGGCAATCGTGCGCGCACCAAAGCCGAAATGGGCCGCGGTCCACTCATGTAAACCAAAATACATGCCGATAAACGGCATGATCATAAGGGTCTGATAGACCGCTAAAAATACCACCAAATACGGCACTGGATGGCGGCCCATCCAGCTGCGCAGGGCAAACATACCGGCAATGGCCAGCAAAGAGGCGATTTGTCGCAGGGTGCCGAAAAAGGCTTCATCAAAACCCAAAACATCAATTTGCCACCACTGGGCACCGGGACCAAATGAGGGCATGGCGCGAAAGACAAAAATGATAATCGCAATACTAATAATTTCACGACGTTTGTCAGGTGCCATCTCCTGCACCAGCTGATAGATCAGATAGCCGATGATTCCCAGAGAGCCCGCAAAGATGATTTCCTTTTTTAACTGCAGATCTGAAAGCCCCAGCAGCAGGGTCATGATCACAAATACACCGCTACCGCCCAGAATATACCAGTTGGGGGAGATCAGGCTGTCATGGGTCTGCAGCATCTCATCGATTTGTTCCGGTGCGAAGCCTTCTTTTCGCAGCTGAAGGCGCTGATGGCGCGTGGTCCAGCTACCCAGCGTCACTCCCGCAACCGAAATTAAGGGGATGATCAGAGACCACTTGTACATGATCTCATAGGAAAGAACGCTTGCCAACCAGCCGCCCAGCCCGGCAACCAGGGCGCTGCCGCCGATGATCGCAATGCGCCCCAGGGTCTGCATGGTGACATGCATGCGCTGTAAAGTGGTCTCCGGTATGGGGTCTCCGTCCTCATCGACGGGTGACACGGCTTCAACGGTCATGGCGTCGGCCACAACGTCCTGCAGAACAAAACCCACCGGGGACATCAGCACCGATATAATATACCAGATATCAAGCGGCAGAATCGATGCCATCCATTGCTGGTGTCCGGTCAAGCCCACCATGATCAGCAAGCTGAGGGCCATCAGGGTAGCCCCGCAATAGACAAATGCGGCTTTGCGGCGCCAGAACAGATCAACCAGATGCCCCAGTGGCATCTTTAAGGCCCAGGGCAGACCGGCCCAGAAGGCCAGGCCGGCCAGAAAGGCCGCCGATAATCCCAGTTGCTCTTTGACAAAAAAAGATTCGATGATGCCGGTAAACCCGGAAACGCCGGCAGCCAGATAAACCATCAACGGCGGCAGGTAACTCCAGCGCATTTCACGGAAAATTCCCAGAAAATCCCGCGTGAACCAGATCCACAACCGGCTCGTGATGGGAGCGCTCTTGGTGTCGTTTGATCTTACAGCAGTCATAATATCCTTGGATAGATTCGTGCGGTGGTGACGATACGTTTTATTGACTTATGCCAAGCCATTGAAGTTTGGAATAAATTTAACCCATCTTTGGCCATCCGGTTTAAGATTCTATATCCTGATTATTTTACGAAATTCCTGATGTTTTCACAAGACTGGATTAAGTACGGAATTGAGGAAAATCCAAGCACCAAAATCCCAAATGTTTGGGTCATTGAAAATTGCGATTTGGAATTTGTTTGATATTTGATGCTTGGAACTTGGAATTTGGTTTATTTGGGACTTAAGTGAATTTATTATTGAACGCTAAAAATGCTTGGGCAGCGATTACTCAGTAAGCTGACGGCGTTCTCTGAATTCCGAAATATCGGGCAGAGAGATGGTGCCTTCCGACTCAAATGGCAACGCACGGGGAAAGGCGCCGGCTCCCAGGCGCAGTTTACCCTTGATATGGTACTGCAGTTGCTCCTGGTTGTGCATACCCACTGCGCTTTTAATGATGTCAAATACGGATGAGTACACACGTAGCGGCAGCAGTTCGGTACCGTATGCCGGGATTTCAACATCGGAATCTGAAACGCCGAATGCAAAGGTTTTACCGTTAATGTCAATTTCACTCTCGACGCCTTTGATCGTCAAAGGCGTGTCATTGGTGTTGAATACCCGCAACTGTACCTCAAAGACGGTTTCAAGGAGATTAATCGATTCAGGGCGAATATTGGCGATTTTGACCCGCGGCGGCTCCATGCGCTTGCCGACACCGGCACATCCGGCCAGATAAAAAGTTACGACCGCGGCCAAGACCATTATTTTGCTTAATCTGAGCGATTGCCTCATTGATTGAGTATTCCTTTTAGCAGTCCCTTGCCGGTCTCTTCAAGTTTTTCCTTGTCCAGCAAATCTTCGGGTTTCTCGGTCCCCTCCAGCACGCCCTTCAGCTGCTTCTGGGCGATGCCGGCAAGGTCCGGCCTAAACTGGGGCTTCGAGAACGTTCCTGATATAATCACCGGAACCATGAGCCCGGTGCGATCGGCGGTATCCCCCTGTCCTTTGATAGTGCCGACTACTTTGGGTTCCACTCGGAAGTCGATCGCTTCTGTCACCAGGTTGGCGTTCCCGGCTGCCACAACCCGCATCAACGGTGATTTGAGGCTGGTCTGGGATGTGTTGACCAGCCCATTGTTAATGCTGAAGGGTGCACTGAGTTCAGCAAAATCAGTTCGCGGCCGCTCGGAAGGCTTTTGCGCCAGGCCAAAAGCGGCCTTGGCATTGCGAACCATGCCGGCCAGATCGATACCGACGATGGCGCCGTCGTTAAATAGCAGCTGGCCGCTACCATTTAACGTTTGTTTTATCTTATCCGGATTATCACCGGCCATGGCCAGGTTGAGCTGCGCAGTGGTAACGCCCTCCAAAATATCTTTTTCCAGAACATCGCGCAGCAATGGGCCGACCTGTACGCCGGCCACATTCAGACTCATGCTGCTTTTTGGCGTCTGGGTTTGGACGTTGAAGTTGCCTTTGCCGTTGACATTGCCCTGGTACATCGTCATTTGCAGCGGATCAAGATTGAAAATGCCGTTTTTGGCCTTGATTTGAACCAGCAGATCATTGATTTTGGCTTTGCTGGCCACCAGCTGGCCGATTTTAATGCGCCCATCCAGAATCAGCTTTCTCAGGGGCTCATAATCAGCGGCTTTTTTCGGGGCAGGTTTCTCAGCAGATGCGGGCTGCTGCTCTGATTTTGGCGGCAGATATCGATCCAGATCGATCCGGTCCAGATTCATATCAAATGCCAGATTGGGTCTTGAAAAATCAGAGGCCTTGAGCGAAAAATTGAGCGTCGAATCGTCCAGATTCAAAATACCATTGGATACGGCAATCTGGTTGGCGTCGCCTTTCAGGTTGGCCTTAAGCGCGATACGGTCCAATGCCTTCGGATCTGATGTGGCCACGGGAAACGGTTGCTCCAATGCGGCCACCAGTTGACGGGGGGAAAACGGTTGCATGTCGACAGCCAGATCGATTGCGGGCGTTGACCCCGGATTCATGACCTTGCCTTTTATGGTCAGGATAAGTTTTTTGAGCGCATTAATGTCAAGATCCAGTGGGATGGTGGCCCGTTTGAAGTCCTTGCCCACCGGCCCGATGGTTCCCGCCACCGATATCGGCTGCTTGTCGAGCTGGGCCTCAAAAGAAAATTTTATTGGGCGATCCAGGGAAACATCTTGCAATTTCAGATTAACGGCCGCTATTTCTTTGCGGGTCTGAGAGGTATGGTCAATCCAGGTGATTGAGCCATCTTTGACCAAAAATTCTCCAACGCTCAGATCTTTAATGGGCAGACCGGCGCTTGACGGTTCCGGGTCTTTCTTTTTTTCAGTTGACTTTGTATCTTTGGCACCTTCCGGCTGAGCCCAGTTGACGCGCCCATCCTTATTTTTCACCAGCGTAATAGAGGGCCCATTTAAGATAAAGCGCTTGACCTGAACCTCCTTGGACAACAGTGGCAGCAGCTTTACCCTGACCTCAAAGGACTTGACGTTGACAAACTCTTTTTCTGCGAATCCGGGTGTATTCCCCAGCTGTAAACTGGAGAAAGACACACCGGCCCATGGAAACAACGACAGATTCAGGTCGTCTCCAATGGTAAATGGTCTGCCGGTTTTTTCAGAAACGAGCTTCTCCACTTCGGGTTTGTAATCCTGGATATCTATGAAAGCCGGTGCAATCAGTAAGGTGGCAATAACAAGCACCACCAACCCGACACATATGATCAATCCCCACTTGATCGCTTTGTTCATTGTCTTCCTCCTTATTTGTATCGAACTTTGCAGTGATGAGTTAATCTACTCACCGTAAGTGGCAGTGTCAACAAAACGGGCAAAGAAGAAGTCCAACGGGCACCGCCACAACTTCTCGTTCGCTACAGATGCATACCACTTCGTCACATCTAGTGCTTTTGTTCTTTCATTTTTTGTGCCAGAGGTTCCGAAAAGTTTATCGATGGGTTAACATTTCAAAATACTGTTTAATTTTGACCGGACGGCCAGACTGCAGACTTGCGATGCGGTGACTGAAAAGGGGTAAATCCTTTAGCGCTGGGGCATTTAACTGAGGGAGGGGCATTTTCTTGATGGGGTGAGTGCCGGTAATCCAGCACTGGCCGCAAAACGATGTTGCCCTTTTGCGGGCAACCGTCTGCAGTTGGCCCTAAATTGAAATGGAATGGGGAAGGATCGCTTTTTGAGCGAAAAAAGTGTATGTAGCAGGATCGGTTGACATTTATTCCATTTGTCATCAAAATAACGCTTTCGGAAAATACAACTCCGGCATTGCCAAACCTGCCGTTGCGGTCATCGATTGCATTTGGGTCGAGGGATCTAAGCTATGAATCAGCGCAACTATTTGATGGAAAGTGATGAAGAATCTGTTCGTCTGGATATGAAAACGGATCCTGTGGCTGTTGAAAAACAAGCGCTCTGGGCGGGGATCAAGCCGGGGATGCGCGTTGCCGATCTAGGGTGTGGATCCGGCAAAACCACTTATTACCTGAATAAGCTCATACAGCCGCATGGCTCTGCGGTCGGGGTGGATATGTCGCCGCAGAGACTTCAATATGCCAAAGACCATTATCAACATGAGGCCATTGAATTTGCGCGTGCCGATATTCGCCAGCCGTTGAATGAGCTGGGAATGTTCGATTTTGTCTGGGTGCGTTTCGTTCTCGAATACTATCGTGTTGAAAGTATTGATATAGTTAAAAATATCTCCAAGATTCTGAAACCGGGTGGAATTTTATGCCTCATTGATCTGGACTGTAACTGCCTGCGGTATTTCGGTCATTCCAACCGACTGGAAAAGTATATAAATACATTGATGGATATTATCCAAAATGATTTTAATTTTGATCCGTATGCCGGGATTAAATTATATTCTTACCTTTATGATACAGGCTACCAGGATATTGACGTTGATGTCACGCCGCATAATTTAATTTTTGGTGAATTAAAAGACGTTGATAATTTTAACTTTACCAAGAAGGTAGAAACGATTGGAAAGCATTCGGGAATTCAGTTTGATGAGTATGAAGATGGATTTGACGGCTTCTATAGGGAATTTCTTGAATTTTTCAGTGACTTCAGAAGATTTATGTACACACCCCTCATTTCTTGCAGCGGACGTAAAGCTGTTTGCGGAGACGGATCCTAAAAGAATCGTAGAAGGCGATTGATATATTTGAAATACTGATCCGAGAACTGTAGGCTGAATGCCCACAAATTATAACGCTTTTCATAGGCGATGCCCTGTTCATCAGCATACTCAGCAGGATATAAAAGTGTGGGCATGTTAGATTTTTGAAATTTTGCGGCCAAAATATCCAGGGTGGCGTTTAATATATTTGCCGAAAATGCCTGCGGGTCGATAACCAAAATCTTAATGCAATTGGTTAAATCAGAAAGATTAAGACCCAGGTTGGTTAGATTCACCATTACAAACGCTTTTAACTGATTGTGTTGCCGCACGGCGAAAAGCTGACGCTCGCGATTTAAGCCCAAACGCTCGTATTCATCCGAAAGCGTATCAATGCTAAGGCAGCTGGGTCTTAGATCTGTAACATCCAGCAACAGTCCTCCGGATACATGTCGGTAAAAATTTTCCAACTCCACAAGGTCGATCTCTGATACCTCCGCAAGCTGCCAGGATTCCGGCAAGTGTGCATTGCGCGTTAAATTAGCCCGATGATGATAATAGGCGAAGGTATCAATGGAGCATCCATGAGGGTCGTGAATTGACCTGGCCGCTCCGCCAAAGACCCGGCTCGGAAATTTATTTTCAGGGCGATAATAACAAATTAAATAGTCCATGTGGAGTGAATTCAGCCGGTGGGAGTTGTTGCCCATGCGGCCAATTTGGTCCAGAACGATCAGGCCGGCTTTGTTGAGAGCTGATTTGCGAGCGGCATGATGATGGATTAACCAGGTCTTGTTGTAATAGCGCAGCATGGCCATATGCCCCAGAATGCGGCCGTTATCCTGGTAGACGAAATGCCGGGCAATGTTGGACTCACGATTGTAGAGTTTTTCGTAAGTCGCTTTGATCTGATGTTTGTTTTTCTCAATATGCCCATACTTATCGGGATAGATGAATCCGGTTTCAAAGAAGAAATTCCAGAGTTTATCGAGGCTTACTCGGTTACAAAAAAACGAATTTTCGTTTTTGGCGTGCTGAAGGATAGAAATCAGCCGTGCATGATCTTGAATATCGATGTCAAGTAAGGCCAGGCCGCATTTTACCCGCTTGCCCTCTTTTTCGGTTTCAATGCTTTTGCGATACACGACCTGAGCACGACATTTGATCTTAAAACTGTTGGCAACGCGCAACTCCAATTCAGGCAGAATCATACCGGGCAACAGCACAGAATTATTCTGATTTTCTTCCACCGCAAACCCCGATCCCGACAAATCGATGACTCTAAGATCAAATCGCTTATCGGTAAACGGGTGTCTGAAGAAAACATTTGGCGAGGGCGTTAAGCGGTACCGGTTGCTGCGAAACTCTTTTTGTTTGAAGCGCTGGATTTCAAATACGAGGGGCCTTAATATGTAGACGCGATTTTTTTTATCGGCACATTGTCGAATGATTTTACATTCACCGGAATAGTAAGTTTCTTTGTGATCAGTTAAAATAAGATTAACTGTCGATTCTGAATTAATCCAGTCAAAAGTTTGGGGTGGTTTAGCCGTTAGCCGTATTTTAAGGGAACAGGCATTAAAATCCACCAGTGTTCCGGAAAAAATAGTGCTGTTTTGTAACAATTGAGCCGTTATGCCCGTGCTGGCGTGCCGCCTCATCTTGCGTGAACTGACTTCAATGCCATGTTCCGGCAATAGCAGACGAATGACTTTTTTATCCATACGGATAAGATCGGGTTCCAGGCGGATGAGATTCTGACCGTCTGGGATTAAAAGGTTTTCAAATTCATAAAAATCCAAAGTCTGCAAATCATTTTCCGATTTGTCCCAGCAACAATCCAGTTCGTCGCCCATGCACGGTTGAGGCCTGGCTAAAAGGGTCAGCAGGTTATCGTAGGAACGGTGTTTAAGATTGACCAGGAGGGTTCTGTCCTGAAAATTGATGAAGTTGATTTTATTGATCAGATGCGACTTGCGGATTTTGACTGCTTCTGCAGATTCTTTTTCTTCCTTGCGTCTGCGCCTTAGGGCATAGATTACTTTTCTGTCGTTGGCCTCATCATCGGATGATTCTATCGATGACGGTCTCTGCGACTCGCCGGTTTGACTAAATGACGCATCGATCTGCAGTCGCTCCTGCGCAGTTTCAAATTTCTCCATTCCGCTTACCTAAATCAGTCCGCAAATGCAGCGCCAACGCGTTGGGTCTGCCTTGCATTATGCTGTTTCGGTCAGGGGGCGTCTAACCGGATGCAGATCATGAATGTATTTAACGGATTTATGTTAGCCTGACGGCCAGCAAATGTTCTCCTTACAACGACTCAGGCGTAGCATATAAACATAGGGCAAACAATAAGTATTTTCAAAAAAGAAAAATTATTTTTTTGAATTTCATTTAGTTATTGCGGATTGACTTTTAAGAATAATTCGGGCTAGAACGTCAGAGATCAAACGGTAACAGTTACCGCAAAATTGGCGCCAGGGTCCCCCGGCCGCCGATGGCGATTTTTGATTGGCGTTTTGTGGGCAGCAGTTGCATTTATTTTGGCAGCAGGTGCTTGCCAATTTTTGGCGCCGCTTTATATTTTGGCAGTGACGTTCAGCATGATCCTATTCCAGCGGCCAATGATAAAGGCCGGTTGGCTTCGTTTAACCGACGGCCGCTAACCCTGCAGGAGATGAAAGGAGCAGATAGCAATGGGAAACCGGATAAGAACCACGATCTTATTGGCGGTGTTGACAGCCTTAATTGTTTGGATCGGGCAATATTTTGGCGGTCAGCAAGGAATGATCATTGCGCTTTTGATCGCTGCCGGCATGAATTTTTTCAGTTACTGGTTTTCAGATAAAATTGTTTTGAAAATGTACCGGGCCCAGGAAGTCAGCCCCGAACAGGCGCCGCAGGTCTATGAGATGGTCAAAACGCTCGCCGAGAATGCCGGTCTTCCCATGCCAAAGGTATATGTCATCCCCAAGGACGCCCCCAATGCCTTTGCCACCGGGCGCAACCCGGAACACGCCGTCGTAGCGGTCACCCAGGGGCTGTTGAATCTAATGGAGCACGATGAGGTCAAGGGCGTGCTGGCACACGAACTGGCACACGTCAAAAACCGTGACATTCTAATCGGCAGCATCGCTGCCACCATGGCCGGCGCTATTATGGTGCTGGCCAGTATGGCGCGCTTTTCAGCTGTGTTTGGCGGCCGGGGCAGCGATGGTGGCCGGGGCGGCAATGCGATTGGATTGATTGCCATGTCGATAATGGCACCTATTGCGGCCATGATAATTCAAATGGCCATATCACGATCGCGCGAATATATGGCGGATTCGACCGGAGCCGGTTTTGCGGGGACACCGGAGGGACTGGCCCGCGCTCTTGAAAAACTGGGTCAATATTCAAAAAGAATACCAATGGATGCCAACCCGTCGACCGCTCATATGTTTATCGTCAACCCGCTATCGGGTAGAAGTCTGATGAGCTTATTTTCAACACACCCACCGCTGGAAGAGCGCATTGCCCGTTTGCGCGGAGGCAGCGCCCGCACCGAAGGTGCAGGGTCAGAGTCCTCTATAGATCACCGGCAGGAGAAGGCCAAAAATTTCTGGGATCGGCTTTCGAAGTAATGGTCTATGGTAAGCAATCCAGAACCTATCTCAAAAATAGTAGATCACGTTCAAGGGCGCTACGTAAACCGATTCAAAAGTGGAGCATACATTTTAGTATTCGAGCATTTTGAATCGGTCTTACGCACACCTTAATCTCATAAAAATAGATGTGTTATCCATTTATCCTGGACAACAATGCCCTTGGGCGTTAGATGCATTTTTGAGATAGGTTCTAATTGCCGCAGCAGACGGCGGTGTCTTTACCTTTGATCCAGGTCTGAATGATGTAAGAGGCACAGCCGACACCCGGTGTTACCGCAATGGCGTCAGCAGGGCAATTTTTAGCGCAGGCGCCGCATTCCATACAGCCGTCTAAATCATCGATGCGGGCCTTTTTATCGTTTA
>JAHEIW010000015.1 GCA_024639185.1 Deltaproteobacteria bacterium
GAATGAAATCCTCCCATCTGACAACCACGCGCGGTTCCAAATAAACGCGTATCATGGCGCTACCCCGTCTGAGTCTGAGGTTGTTGCGATCAGTTTTTAAGCGAAACAGGGAAAAATAGGGCAGACACGGCAACTTAAAGTATATCCATAGCGGTTTAGGCGCTTTAGATCAAGCCTTCTCTGCCAGAAGGTGCGGAGTTCAAGGGTTCCCGCCTTCGCCCTTCGGGCTATGGCGTGGCAAGCAGAGTTCTGGGTTAATCAAAAGCAGGCTCAAAGCGTCAGGCACAAGGCTCAAGGCCAAGGAATTTTAACTAATTAATATATTAAATAAAAACAGGAACGCCTATCAAAAAGGTTCGGGGTACAGAGGTTAAGGACCAAGGAGATTAAATTAGGCACCTCCGTGGAATCCTCCTAAAGGAGGGCAACAAAGCTGCATTCCACCGTAATTAAACAGGCTTTGCAGTTAATTGGGCAGGTGGGGCATATACAGATTATTGGATTGTCATCAACACAGGTAAAAGCGCGCAGACCCGGTTTCCAGGGCTAGCGCCATTCGTCAATCAACTCAAAATGATAAAAGATCAGTTTCCACTCACCCTCTGATTTTACCCAGGTGGAAGACCAGCGTTTTTTAGCGGATACCCATGGGTATTCCCTGTGTTTTCTGGAGACCTTATAATTGCCGCAGGCGATGCCGGTCTTGCCAATCACATTTGTTTGCGATGTAACGATATCGATATCGTAGTATTCATACTGGGAGACCAGTTCCTTCAACTGCGATTTCCAGAGTTCCTTATCGATGAGTTTATTTTGAGTGATGTAATTCAGTGTGGAGGTATATCCGAAAGCTTCCGCCTCGATATCGGCAATGCGGTCGGCATCCCAGTTTGTCAATGAATCATTGTATCTTTGAACTGCCGCATTAAATTCCACCATATCGTCAGCCTGCGCAACTGGGATATTAAGGGCCAGAGATAGCATCACCAAAAGAATAAATGAAATGAATACAAGTCGTTTCATAATTTCCTCCTTTTGTTGCGGGTATTTAATCATAAACCTCGGCATGGTTAGCTATCGGGACCATTCCAGCGCAAAAGGAAAAAAAGGTTTAACAGACACGCACAAGCAGTGCTGTATCTCCAATCATGGATTTTCAGACATGATCCAGCCATTGAATTTGCTGGATACAATGCTTTGGTCCAATCGTGCGCTTGCTGATGAGCGCTGCGAAAATTTGATAATACCTCTCAGACAGTCTTGATATAGCGATAGATGGCGTATTCAGTTGTGACTCCCGGAATTGAATCGATGCTGGATTGAATTTTTTTTCTGTCCTCGGTTTCAAACCAGGTCTGCCAATCCTCCACCGAAAACCAGGTGCTGATCGTTGCGATCTCGTCTTTATCATCGATCGATTTCAAGTATTCACCTGAAATGTAGCCGGGCTGCTGCGGAACAAGGCGTCTGATGTCCTTAATACAACGGAAAAGCTCTTTTTCCCTTTTCTTGTCTCTGGGGAAATTGCGTTTGATTAAAACTTTAATCGGCATAGCGGCCCTCCCTGGTTAATCTGTTTGCAGGCCCAATCCATAGTATTCATACTCGGCCTCACCGACATAGTAATCCCTGAATTCATCCACAAAGGCCTTGCGTTCGTCGCTGTTTTTCCAGGCTTCCCAGGATTCGATATCCTCCCACATCGACACCACTACAATTTGGTTCTTATCATTGAGGTTGCGCAGATTCTCTGATGCGATATAGCCGGGCTGCTTCATGGCCCCGGTGCGGGTGTTGATTAAAAACCGAGATGCCGCCTTCATGTTGTCTTCTTTAAATTTGCGTTTGATTAAGACTTTGACTGCCATGATTTCATCCTCCTCTCTAATAAAAAAAAATTAGCCAATTTTTTTTAATCGGGCCCAATTTAGAAAGGTGTTAAGTGGCAGAAGTGGCTTCCGAAATCGTTCAGCAGATAATCAAAATGTGTTTTCGCGGTTCGCTATTCGAAGTGACAATACGGTGTAAATGAAGGGAATCCGGCTCAGGCCCGATATTGATTAAATAGAAAAGAGGCGCTTAAAAGTCAAGAGAAAAGGTTCAGGCGTTCAAAGGTTCAAAGGTTCAAGGGTTCTGGGTTCAGGGTTTAAGGGTTACGCCATCGCCATGCAGGCCTCCGTCTTCACTCATACAAGCTGCGGCACGACAAAATGGCGCGGCAGGGAGGATTTATAGATTTATTGGTTCATAAGTTGCTTTATTTATGGATTGTTTTAATTATTTGAGCAGGTTCAGATGCCCGGTGCTGACCGAGTCAACGACCAGTTTACCGGTAAGCTTTAATTTGCCCAGGCGGCCATTTTTAGCGGCCATGAGGATTTCGCGAAGTTCCTCCAGCGTTTGCGGCGGTTTGAGCTCGACCGGCTTTTTGACAAGGGTGATCGATTCGGTCGGACAGCCGGGAACACAGACACCGCAACCCAGACAGCGGTTCAGATCCACCACTGCCGGCTGCTTTTTGGCGGGAACGCGCACGGCGTTGACCTGACAGCTTTGCTCACAGGCACCGCATCCCACACAGGTGTCCTGATCCACAGCGGCATAAAAGTTAGAGGCCCAGTAATCCAGTGGTTTGGGCAGCGCTTTATGGACCCTCAACATGCCGCAGCAACAACCGCAGCACGAGCAGATGAATTCAGCCTTGCCCGTGTTAGACGGCTGAAGTACCATCCCCTGTTTTTGATTTTCCTCGATGAGCGCCAGCGCCTCCTGCACGTTAAGCTCTCGACCCATATTGTTTGCCAGGGCCATGCGGGCCATATTACCGACAGCCAGACAGGTTTCTTTACGCTCCGTTACCTTGCACGTCTTCCCTTCCATTGATTTTTTCTTGCGGCAAATGCACTCGAAGACGGCAAAGGGCGGTTCGGCCTGCTCTAACAGGGTCGAAACTTCATCAAAGGTGCTGACATTGTGCTGCGGGTGGATGCTCTTTGCGATGGGGATGGTGCGCATCTGCGGCAGTTTCGTGCTTAAAAACGCCAGGCCGAATTTTTTATCCGAAGTATATTCGTTGAAGTCTTTAACAAATTCCGGAGTCAGGCGGTCGAGTTGATATTCATACATCCCCACCACCAGCGGGGCATTGCAATATAGCATTTTGCCGTTATTACTTTTAGACTCGATACCGCCCTTTTTCTGAATGCCCTGAAGGATTTCGGCCAGATCCTCCAGCGAGTCTATCAGGCCACCGGCTCGGCTGAAAATCGTATCGAGTGTTTCATATTTGTAGCTTAAACAACAGGCAATCGCCGCCTCTTCAGGTGTAAATATGTGCTTCAGGATTTTAATCTCAACGCCGGACCGGGTGGCCGGAAAACCGACGGTTTGGTCGTTTAAATGCTGCTGCAGTCTGACATAAACCTGATCGTTTTGATCCACTGAGCACCTCCGCTTTAAATGGACATTTTTGGATTTAAAAACGCCTATTAAACCTCATAAACGGCCAGCTGGTCAAGGGTTCTTTTTGGGGAAGGTTCAGGGTTCCCTCCTACGCCAGGCTGGCTTCCTCCTTCGTTGAAACTATGGAGGACGGGCCGGAGGACAAGCAAAGGTTCAAAAGTCTGCGGACTGCATACAGAAAACAGAGAACTCAGAAATGATTTGAAAAGCGTCTGCAGGGGCGCTATTGTCGAATCTTTAAAACCGAACGCTATCATTAAAATATAGTTTTTAAGCGAAAGTGAACCGATATGTCGATTCTGAAACATACGCCCCAGTTTACCGAAAAGGATGCCATATCGATTGTAAAGAATCTATACGGCATTGAGGCTACCGCTGACGCCCTTCCCAGCGAGCGCGATCAGAATTTTCGCATGTCAGCAGGGTCAGACGGGTGTTTTGTTCTGAAAATTGCAAACGCCCTGGAAGATCCGACTTTGCTGGATTGTCAAAATCAGGCCATGCAGCATCTCAACCGGCAGGTGGCGTTTTGCCCAGGAGTTGTTGCGACCCGCAGCGGTGAGTTTATTTCCGAAATCCAATCTTCATCGGGAGCAACCCATAACGTCCGCCTTGTCACCTACCTGCCCGGAATTCCGATGGGATCTATCAAAAGACGCTCTTCAGGGCTTTTTGAAGACCTGGGGCGATGCGTTGGTGAAATGGACGGCGTCATGGCGGATTTCGATCATCCTGCAGCCCGGCGAGATTTCTACTGGGATCTGGCCAAAGGCTTACAGATTGTTAAAAAATACCACCCATTGATTGTGGATGCCGATCAGTGGGAGTTGATCGAAAAATTTGCCGGGGATTACGAACGCGTTGTTACGCCACTGCTCGCGGGATTGCGAAAAAGCGTGATTCATAACGATGCCAATGATTATAATGTCATCGTCGGCGGTAATGGCGATCTGTACACCCACAATCAGCGCGTGGCCGGCATTATTGATTTCGGTGACATGGTATTCAGCCATACGGTGGGCAATTTGGCCATTTCCATTGCCTACGCGGTTCTCGACGAGTCCAATCCCCTATGGGTTGCCGTCCACATGGTCAAAGGATATCACCGAAGCCATGCGCTCACGGAAGACGAAATCGCCTCCCTTTTTCCCATGGTGTGCATGCGGTTGTGTATGAGCGCCTGTATTGCCGCTCACCAGTTAAAGCAGCGTCCCGACAACGAATATCTGTCGATCAGCCAGATACCGATCCAGCGGACACTGCCGGTGCTTGCTGAAATCCATCCACGTTTTGCGGAAACGGCTTTGCGTCAGGCCTGTGACTTTACCCCGCTGCCTCGCTACCAAGCGATCTGCAACTGGCTGGATCGAAATCGTGAGGCCGCAGCGCCGATCCTGGATATTGATTTACGCACGGCGCCCCTGAAAATATTTGATCTCAGTGTTGCCAGTCCGCTGGTGAACGGTGACCCGGAGCAAAACCAAGAACCCTATATGACCAAAAGGCTGCGGGAGGAAATGCATGCTGCCGGTGTCAAAGCCGGTATCGGGCGCTATAACGAAGCCCGTTTGATCTATACGGCGCCCATTTTTTTCAGCGGTGACTCGCCGACCGCAGAACACCGGACGGTTCACCTGGGTATGGATGTGTTTGCCCAGGTGGGCACCGCGGTTTATGCACCGCTGGCAGGTAAGGTGTTCGCCTTTGCAAATAATACGGGATCCCAGGACTACGGGCCGGTGGTCATCCTGGAGCACACCACCGATTCGGGAGAATCTTTTTACACCCTATACGGCTATTTAAGCCCGGATACTCTGGAAGGCCTGGCTGCAGGCACGTCTCTATCCGCCGGGCAGCAAATCGGCCGGATCGGTTCTGTGGATGACAACGGTAAATGGACACCTCATTTGCACTTTCAAATCATCACCGATCTGCTGGATCTGGATTGTGATTTTCCGAGCGTTGTTCGTGCCAGTGAGATAGATCTTTGGAAGCTGTTTTCACCGGATCCGAATCTTGTAATCGGCATCCCGCAGGATCGTTTTCCAGTGTCGGATCCGGACGTGTCAGACACATTGGCCGCGCGCCGAAAATACATCGGCCGTAATCTGAGCATCGGCTACCGCAAACCGATCAAGATGGTGCGGGGATGGCGGCAGTGCCTGTTCGACCACACCGGACGCAGATATCTGGACGCCTATAATAACGTTCCCCATGTCGGCCATTGCCACCCCAGGGTGGTGGCGGCTGCCAGCCGGCAAATGGCGGTCTTGAACACCAATACACGCTACCTGCACGACTTCATCAACCGGTACGCCGAGCGATTATGCGCCACTTTGCCGGACCCGTTGAGCGTCTGTTTTTTGGTCAATTCGGCCAGCGAAGGAAACGAGCTGGCGTTGCGTCTGGCCAGAGCCTACACCGGGCAGCGTGACATGATTGTGCTCGAGGCCGGCTACCACGGGCATACGACTTCGCTGATCGATATCAGCCCATACAAACATGACGGCCCCGGCGGTAAAGGGGCTCCATCGTGGGTTCATACCGCGCCGGTTCCGGATACATACCGGGGTCTTTACCGCTCGGAAGATCCACAGGCGGCCGTTAAATATGCCGGGCACGTTGACGACATCATCCGCAAACTGCAGGGCAAAGGGAACGGTCTGGCCGGATTTATTGCCGAAACCTGTCCGAGTGTGGCCGGACAAATTTTTCTGCCCGAAGGTTACCTTTCGGAGGTTTATCGCCGGGTCCACAAGGCCGGAGGGCTGTGCATCGCCGACGAAGTGCAGACCGCCTACGGTCGGATCGGCACTCATTTTTATGCATTCGAAGCTGAAAAGCTGGTACCCGACATCGTGGTTCTGGGAAAACCCATCGGAAACGGCCACCCCATCAGCGCTGTGATCACCACCCTTGAGATCGCCGAAGCCTTTGACAACGGCATGGAGTTTTTCAGTACCTTCGGCGGCAACGCAGTTTCCTGCGCGGCGGGTTTGACCGTGCTTGATGTTGTGATCGAGGAAAATCTCCAGGCCAGCGCGCTCAAAGCCGGAAAACGGATGCTTGCCGGAATGATCCCGTACATCGATCAATTTCCGATTGTCGGCGATGTGCGCGGATCGGGGCTTTTTTTGGGCGTTGAACTGGTGCGCGATCGTGAAACCCTCGAGCCGGCCAGGGAAGAGGCGGAGTTTATCGTCAACCGCATGCGCGATGCTGGCGTTCTTTTGGGGACCGACGGCCCTTATGAAAATGTGATTAAAATCCGGCCGCCCATGCCTTTTGACGAAAGCGATGCCGAGTTTCTGGTGGCTAACATGGAGCGCATTCTGGAGGAAGATTTTTTGGTCTAAGGTTCAAAGGTTCAGAGTTTGGGGCTTCGCTCTACGGTTTTCCGTCTTCGTCGAGACTACGCCGAGACAAGTCGATCCCACAGGCAGGGTTCCCTCCTACGCCAAGCAGGCTTCCTCCTTCGTTGAAACTATGGAGGACGGGCCGGAGGACAAACAAAGGTTCAGGGCTGGTTCTCAACTCCAAGCAGAAAGATCAGCAGACAGAGGCCGCATTTCGGGTTGCGTGTTGCAAGCGACAGGTGATATGCCTTGGGCGGTAGTTGCCGCGCAGTGCGCATATGGCAACCTTTTTCCCACCAACGCTGGGTTGCAGGGCGTTGATTTAACGGAGATACCAGCATGTGGCGTATTCTTGACAGCCTATCCTATCCGGTTTTAATTTTTATCGCGGCCTTTATGCTGCTGGCGCCTTTTAGCCCTATGCCGCATATAGTCGAAAAAATCATCATGTTCAAAAACGGCAACCTGACCCGGGCGATTGATATATTCGATGTCTGCTTTCATCTGGCCCCCACCTTTTTGCTGGCCGCAAAATTTTTCAGACAACGAAGTCAAAAATAAATTCAATTCATCGTTTATCCCTTAATTAGACCGGTTAATGGTGCCAGAGGCGCACAGGTCCACGATGGTCCTTTTCCTTCCAAATTTAATAAATCAGCGTTTGATGAGCACATATGCGAACTATGCCTGCAACCTCAGTTGCTACGATCTGCTGGATATTGGCTATTGGGTATGGGTCGTGCTGAAAAAAGGGATTAAAAAGAGCAGTCGTAAATTTAAGGCAGGAACTTCCACGTCAGGCGAGCCTTTTGCTTATTCCAAAATCAAGAATCCAAATTCTAAAATAATCACTACTCACCCAGATAGGCTTCGCGGACCATTTCATTTTTTTCCAGGTTTTCGGCCGTGTCACTGAGAACAACCGATCCCGACTGCAGCACATAGCCGCGGCTGGCCACCTGTAGGGCGATGCGAGCATTTTGCTCAACCAGCAATATGGTCGTACCCGCATCGTGCAGCTGGCGAATGGTATCAAAGATATCGTCAACCAGAACCGGCGCAAGGCCCATGGAGGGTTCGTCCAGCAGCAGCATTTTCGGTTCGGTCATCAGTGCGCGGCCCATGGCCAGCATCTGCTGCTCTCCGCCGCTGAGGGTGCCGGCGACCTGTTTGCTGCGCTCCTTGAGGCGTGGGAAGAGCTGCAGCACGCGGTCCAGGTTTTCTTTGTTTTTTTGAGTGTCTTTGCTGATGAAGGCGCCCATGTCCAGATTTTCCATAACCGTCAGGGTTCCAAAAATACGACGGCCCTCGGGCACCTGGACCACACCTTTTTCAACAATTTTGTGGGCCCGCAGCTGGGTCAGATCCTCACCGTTCAAACGAATCGATCCTTTACGAGGTTTTAACAGGCCGCTGGTGGTTTTGAGCATGGTGCTTTTACCCGCACCGTTGGCGCCGATGATTGTCACAATCTCGCCTTCTTCGACGTTTACCGACACATCCTTGAGCGCGTGGATGTGTCCGTAATAGGTGTGGAGTCCTTCAACTTCAAGCATTGCCATGATAAAATTCCTCCTGATGTTTCAACTAAGCAGCTGCGTCTGCAGCGCTGGCGCCTGTGCCTAAATAGGCCTCGATTACTTTCGGGTTCGTTTGGATTTCAGACGGCGTGCCTTCGGCAATTTTTTCACCATAATCCAATACGGTGACCGTCTCGGAAATGCTCATGACCACTTTCATCTGGTGTTCGATTAAAATGATGGTGATCCCCAGCTCATCGCGCAGATGCTGAATGAAATCCATCATTTCCTGGGTCTCCTTGGGATTCATCCCGGCGGCAGGCTCATCCAACAACAAAATCTTGGGATCGGTGGCCAGGGCGCGGGCAATTTCCAACCGGCGCTGTTCGCCGTATGGTAAATTTTTGGCCAGCTGCTCACCTTTGCCGGTGAGATTGACAAAGCGCAGCAGGCGGCTGCTTTCTTCATCGGCCTTTTGTTCCTCTTTACGGGTACCGGGGGTTCCCAGAACGATTCCGGCAAAACGCGCCTTGAGGTGCGTATGCAGGCCGATCAGAATATTTTCCATGGCCGTCAGGGCGGGAAACAGGCGAATATTCTGATAGGTCCGTGCAACCCCCAGACGCACAATCTGATCCGGCAGCAGGCCCACCAGGGAGTGGCCGGCCAAATCGATTTCGCCAAATTCGGGCCTGTAAAAACCGGTGATGCAATTAAACAAAGTGGTTTTACCGGCACCGTTGGGCCCGATGACGCTGTGGATGCTGCTCTCTTTGACTTCCATGTCCAGATTGTCAATGGCAACCAGACCGCCAAATTGCTTGGTGAGTCTTTTTGTTGTCAAAATTGCCATGCTTTCCTCCTAAGCGCTTACTGTGGCTTCTTCTGCCTCCGCCACATTTTCGTCTTCATCGATGTGCAGCTCGCGTCGCCGCTTGACATCCGGCCACAACCCTTCCGGTTTCAGCAGCATCATGGCGACCAGCGCAGCACCGTATACCAGCAGGCGGAATTCGGCAAATTCCCGCAGTAATTCGGGTAAACCAACCAGTGCAAAGGCCCCCACAATAACGCCGGGAATGCTGCCCATGCCGCCAACGATGATCAAACAGATGATATTGATGGAAACGATGACATTAAAGCTATGGGGATAAACCGAGCCGATTTTGGTGGCAAAAATGGCGCCGCTCAGGGCCGAAAAACCGGCGCCGGTGGCAAAGGCCATCAGTTTGGTGGCCACCAGGTTGATGCCCATGGCCTGGGCTACGTCCTCATCTTCACGTACCGCCATCCATGCTCTGCCCAGACGCGAGTCCCGCAGCCGCCATGAAATAAAGCCCACCAGCAAACAGCCGGCCAGAATAAAATAATAGACCTGCTGCGGCGTGGTAAACGTGTAGCCGGCGATGCTGATATTGGGAATCTGGCCAATGCCCTGGGCGCCGCCGATCCAGGGGCGCAGCCAGTCGGAAAGAACCAGAATCCGAATAATTTCACCAAATCCCAGGGTAGCAATGGCCAAATAATCGCCGCGCATCTTGAGCACCGGTACGCCCAGAAGCACACCGGAAAGAATGCCCGCAGCAATCACGAAGGGCAGGGCCGTCCAGAAATTCATACTGAAAAACCCCAGTTCGGGGGATGTCAAAATGGCGACCACGTAAGAGCCCACGGCAAAAAAGGCCACATAGCCCAGGTCCAGCAGGCCGGCAAACCCCACCACGATGTTAAGGCCCAGGCCCAGGAGCACATAGAGGCCCACGATGGTCAAGACCTCGCTGAGAAAAAGGCCCAGGATTTTCGGCAGAACCAGTAGGATAAACGCAAGGACCAGCATGCTGGCAAGCTTTAAATTGCGCTGCTGCCCGGCGGGCAGCCCCTGCACTTTGGTTTTAACAGCGCTGCCTTTTTGGCCCCACACATAGACCAGAATTGCCACCACAACGAACAGCCCGATCGCACCTTTAATGGACAGGCCGTTGGCGGCGAATAAAAACAGATTGATCTTGGCCAGCGGGCCCCAGAGGGCGATAACCGGCCGCAGCATATCCTGCAGCACACCGGCAATGACCACAGCGCTCAACGCTGTGATGATTGTCTTACGTATGCTTGGCGGGGCCAGAAATAGCAGGCCGGCAGCAAGCCCGCTCAAAAGGCCGCCCAGCAGCACCAGCGGAATGCCCTTGGGGCCGATGTAGAAGGTCAAAATTTGGTACAGCACCGGGGAGGCATTGATGAATACCATTCGCAGGTTGATGGTCTTGCCGATGGCGACCAGCAGTGCGACGCCGGCCGCCGTTATTACGGCGGTGAGAATGGCGCTGCCGACGGCTGTCGCAGCATGTTCGCGACCGGCTTTTTTCGCCGCCAGATAGCTGAGGAATATGGCGGTGAGCAAAAGCAACGTGTTGCCCATGGTCACGACCCTATAGATAATGTCGCGTTTGCTGAAAGACTCGACCATGCCGATCAGAGAAAGCATCACCACCGTCAGGGCGCCGATCAGCCCGATGTTGACTGCATACCGCCAGGGAGATTGATCCTGATTCATTTTACGCTAACGATCCTTTCTAATATCTAGTTATTAACTGATTCTTGCACGATCTTATTTATTTACATGCAAAAATCAGTTGCTAAGCTTTTTTAACCGCCAGCCGTTCGCCCAGAATTCCGGTCGGGCGGAAAATTAGCACCATGACCAGCATGGTAAATGCAATCGCGTCTTTTAACTGATAGGGGGCCACGATACCCAGTCCGTCCAGAAACAAACTGGGGCCGACAGATTCGACCAGGCCAAGAAAAATGCCGCCCAGCATGGCGCCCGGGATGTTGCCGATGCCCCCTAAAACCGCCGCGGTAAACGCCTTGATGCCCGGGATGAAGCCCATGAAAAAATGCACCTGTTTGAACATAATGGCATACAGCACCCCGGCTGCACCGGCGGCAGCACCTCCGACCACAAAGGTCATGGAAATCATTTTGTCCACATCGATGCCCATCAGCGCTGAGGCTTCTTTGTCTTCGGAGACCGACCGAATGGCTTTGCCGATACGGCTCTTCATGACAAAGGAATACAGGGCGAACATCAGCACGATGGCGGCCACGATGACCACGGCCTGAAATTTGAGAATGCGAATGCCCCAAATAACCCAGTGGCCCTCGAGCATGGCGATGTCCGGGTAAGCCTGGAAGCTGGAACCGTAAAGCCCCCGAAACAGGTATTGCAGAAAAAAGGAGGCGCCAATGGCTGTGATCAGCGGGATCAACCGCGGTGCGCCTCTGAGGGGTCGGTAGGCAATCCGTTCCAGAAAAAATGCAATCGTAACGGATACGGACATGGACACCAGAAAAATGGCGGCCAGACAGGAAATCGGATTGGTATCCAGCCAGCCGGTGCGGTAAAACCAGGCGGCCACGAAATAGGCCGTATAGGGTCCGCTCATAAAAACTTCACCGTGGGCGAAGTTGATCATGCGCAGCACGCCGTAAACCATGGTGTAACCGGTGGCGATCAGTGCATACACACTGCCCTGGGCCAGGCCGAAGATGATAAAGTCGATCCAGTGTCTGGCAGTATAGGTTCCTTTGATCAGAGTGGCGATCGAGCCCCAGACGACCAGAAACAACAGCCCTCCGCCGATCAGCCACATGACCACGTCGGTGGGCGAAATTCGTTCACGAATTCTTTGAAACATTGTTTTTGTCCCTCTTGGTCCTTGCGAGCCTGATGTTTGCCTTGGAATAAACTACGTTTCGCGCAGCAGGAGATATTGCGTCTTTTGAGGTGCGGCAAACGGGTGGGGAATACCCCCATTTTGCGGGTCGAGCCGGGTATCTTGTGAATACCCGGCTCTGATTATACATCAAGAAGAAGCCGGCATCCGAAGAGGCCGGCTTCTACGATTCACATTAATAAGGCTTCCAGTACGGTTTGGTCGGCATCGCGCCTTGCTTGACGTTTTCCGCTGCGGTTTGATAGATCGCGATTTTCGGATCAGCGCAGTCGCCGTATTGGTCACAGGTAATCGTGCCGGTCAGCCCCTGCATCGTTGAAGTGGCCAACAGTGCATCGCGCAGCGCCTTGCGGCCGATGTGCAGATTGCCGCCTTCTTTGACGGCCACTTTGTCGATGGCTTTAAGAATCATCATGGTGGCGTCATAGGCATGGCCATGGAACGGCGCAATGGGTTTTTCGCCGTATTTTTTCATATGTTTGGCCAAAAATGCCTGATATCCGCCAGCAAAAGCCCCAAAGTCCGGGCTGGAATGATACATGCCCACGGCTGCCATGCCGGCCGCTTTATAGAAGTCCGGCGAAAACATGCCGTCGGCGCCCATCATCGTGGTCTTTTCCAGACCGGAGATTTCCTTTGACTGACGGGTAATAAATCCACCTTCCGCGATAAAAATCGGATAGTAGATGATATCCGGTTTGGCGGTGGCGATTTTGGTCAGTACCGGGCGCATGTCGGTATCGTTGGGTGAGACGGCTTCCATGGAGGTGACCTTGCCGCCCAGTTCTTTAAACCTTTTGGCAAACACCTGGGCCAGCTGTTCGGCGTAGACGCTGCCGTCATGGATGGTGGCCGCTGATTTGAGACCTTTCTCCCTGAAGGCAAATTCAGCAGCGATCGCACCCTGCACCTTGTCGTTGTGGCAGGTGCGCGCATAGCCGCCGTAGCCATCACCGCGTTCGGGATCGGTCAAAAACGGAGCCGTGTTTGAGGGCGATACGGTCGGAATGCCGGCTTTCCACAGAATGGGGACGCCGGGTTTGGCTGCACTTGAGCAGGTGGAGCCGATGGCCGCAACGATAGTCGGGTCGGCCGCCAGTCGGGTGGCCGCTGCCTGGCCGCCTTCGGCACTACAGGCGGCATCCTGACCGGAAATCTTGAGCGGGAAGCCTTTGATGGAACCACCGAAATCATCGACGGCAATTTCAATACCGCGCACCACATCGGTGCCCAGGGATGTGTTTGGACCTGAAATGACAACCCAATAGGCAATGTGGACGGGCTCTCCGGGGCCCAATTTGACGACCCCGATTGGATCTTTGACTTCCGCTTGAATACTAAAAGCGAACGCAATTACAAATACACATGTTAAAATCATAATTAGCTTGCGGTTCATTTGCAATCTCCTTTCATTATAATTAACGCTTGATACGTTGAGAGTTCTTGTTCAACTGTAACACGATGAATGGACTACATCACCTCCTTTCAGCATAGGAACGGATGTCTAAAACCATTATGCTATAATCTCAATGGCTTAAAATGTCAAACAATCCTTACCGATTTTTATGATCGATCTGTCAACGTACTGAAAACAATACTAAATAATATTTAGTTGGTGATTCTGTCTCAAAAGGTTTGGCGCTTATTTAAACAACATTTGAGAATTAGTCAAGAGCTAATGTTCATAAATTGTTAAACCAGCTCACTTTCGCTCAATGACCGATTATCAAGTATGCGCTGCGGGGTAAAAATGGAAAGGTCCATTGATAGCGGCTTTTCCAGAATCAGTTCGCTCAAATAGCGACCCACCGCGGGTCCCTGCTGCAGGCCGTGTCCGGAAAAACCGTTTGCCATGTAATATCCGTTGAGCTGCGGCCATTGACCCAGAATGGCGTTGCCGTCCAGAGTATTGACCGCATAAAGCCCGGCCCAGCCGCGCACGACTTTAAGCGTATCGAATTTGGGTACAAATTGAGCAAGTTCAGGCCAAAATTCATTTATAAATCGCTGCTCATCCCAGCTGAAAGAGAATCCGATCGGATCGTCTTCCATGGATTTTCCCAGCAGGATCAATCCGCCTGTTTCAGAACGAAAATAAAGCCCCGAAGGCAATATGGTCAGGGGCAACGGTTTTTCATATTTAAAGGCTGTGTCGAGCACGAATACCTGGCGCTTGACCGGGATAACGGGAATGTCAATGCCGGCTGTTTTGGCCAAATCGGCTGCCCAGGCTCCGGCGCAGTTGATCACAAGGGCTGCCGCCAGCGATCCCTGATCTGCCAGTTGCACTCCGGTGACCCCTTTTTTGGATGTCTTAATAGAGACGACTTCATCTTTGAAAAAGTTGACACCCAGTGAGCGCGATTTGGTCCTGTAGGCCATCAAAACCGCGTAAGCATCGAAATAGCCGTCATCCGGACCAAAGGTTCCGCCGACAAAAGGTTGCGGTTCATACAGTGGATAATGTTCCTTAATCTGTTGATTTGACCACCATTCAACCCGGCAACCGAGTTGCGTTTGCATGTGCAGCGCCCGCCGGGCGGCTTCCTCGGCCTCGGCTGCCACCAGAAAAAGATTGCCTTCCTGTCGAAAGTAGATTCTGGGCGATTCACCATTTACAACCATATCCTCTTCAAAGGATTTTAGAATACCGATGGTGTATCTGGAGATCTCAACGTTTTCTTTCAAACTGAACTGGGTGCGGACATTGGCCATCGAAAGGGTGGTTGAAGCCTGCGCATAAGTCGGATCACGCTCAACCACGGCAATTTTCAGCGTTGGATCGGCGGAAATCAGGCAATAAGCTGTGGCACAACCCATAATGCCGCCACCCGCTATGATGATGTCGTAGGTTTTATGGGTCATTATCTTTACATCCTCATTAAAAGCGCATTTATTCTGTATAAATAGGTTTCAGGTGTCAGTTACAGGGTTCAAAGATTCTGCGTTCAAAGGTTCAGAGGTTCAAAAATTCGCAACCCTGAACGCAGAACCCTGAACCTTTGAACCTTAGAGCGGCAGCCAAGTGCCTATTTTTCGCTTTACTGCACGCTGGTATAGCAGCGGCGCAACCGCCATATCATCTATAGCCAGGCCCAGATTGGCGGTCATGGTACGTTCCCCGGCTGCCTGACGCCCGGGTTCCTGGCCGCTTGCCAGCTCACCCAGATCGGCGTGGATGTCCGGAATATTTTGAAAATACCCCATTTGCTGATAGAGACGCAGCTGGGCGGTGTCATCCGTACAGAATTTGGTCACCTGCGCCATGGCGGCCGGGTGCCAGTAGGAATCATAATCCACCAGTGAGGCAAAAGCGCCCTCGTCCAGCCAGCCGGCCTTGATTGTGGCATGCGGTGTTCTTAAAATCGGCCCGGCGGTAACCACGATATCGCAGCCGCTGACAGCGTCCCTGGGTGTTGCTACCGGTACAACTTCAAGATTCAACCGGGAGCGGGTATCTTGCGTATACGCCTCAAGTGTGTCCGTATCCACATCGTAAGCCCGTACGGTTGTTAACGGAAACAGCACCTTCAAGGCTTCCACATTACTGCGCCCCTGCACACCGCAACCCAGCACACCCACAACCGATGATTCCGGACGTGCCAGATAGCTGGCGGCCACGGCAGTGGCTGCTCCGGTGCGCATGGCCGTTATCCAGACACAGTCCATTACAGCCAGCGGCAGACCCGTATCGACATCGTTGAAAATCAGCAAGCCGGTGACGTAAGGTATACCCTTTTTGGGGTTTCGCGGGAATCCGGCCACCCATTTAATACCGGCCGATTTTAGATCTGAAATGTAGGCCGGCATGGCGTGGATGAAATTGTCGTCCCCACCGGGATGGATTCCCGGTTTGGGCGGCATTTCGGTGCGGCCTTCACCCTTGGCGCGAAAAGTGACTTTCAATGATTCAATGATTTCGGCCATTGTAACGCCAATGGCTTCCACATCTGCCCTAGACAGGTAAAGCAACTTATTTTTCGGCATCATACCTCCGACTTGCTTATTTGGGTGCGCGTCCGTGTGCATAGCGTTTTACGGCCCCTGCCGCTATTCTCATCCAGCCGACAAAGATACATGCATCAGGGTTCTGGTATAGCGACAGATCGATTTGGCTGTCAAGAAATTATAGTCGCTCTGGTCAAAGGCCACCGATCCGCACGCCTGTATTGTGCCAGCACACTGCTGATATCGAAAGACAACCTCAAGCGGTATAAATTTGCTGAATTTCCATCCATGTGTCCAGACGGCTGCGCTTTTCTGTACTCGATAATGGAATTTAGGAAGGAATTTAGTGCAGGCTTTTGATGCGGTTCATGCGGCTGGTAATTTCAGTTATGCGAATGCCGTATTTTTTATTCTGCACAACAACTTTTCCTCTGGCAATTAACTTATCGTTTGCCAGGATGTCGACCGGTTCACCTTCGAGCCTGGAAAGACTGACTGTTGAGCCGGGCGAGAGCTCGAGCAGTTCCTGAATCCGAACCCGGTTACGCCCCAGTTCAACGGTTATTTCCAGGGGAATATCCAGCAATAAATTCAGATCAAAGTCTTCAACAGCCTGGATTTCATCAGCACCATTCGGGTCGGCGGCAACAGTTTCAGCGGCTGATTCCAGCGCTGCATCCTGTTGAGCGGCTGATTCCTCTGCCATACGCTTTTCGGCGCTATTTTCGGTTTCATCAGCAGGAGCGGCCGCAGGTTCAGCAGACGCCTCGCCTTGCGGGATTTTTTCTTTAGCTTGATCTGTGGCCTGTTCGTCGGTTTGTTGTTGCGTGTCTTTGGGGTTTTCGTCGGTCATTCGTTTTTGTCCTTGGTATGTTTCTTTACCTGCGCCATATGCGTGGTAACCCTTGAAATCTGCGTCAATACATATGTTATTATAATCAAGCGAAAACCTCAATATATTTTACTACGATTCCGGAGCCCAACCCGTTCCAGGGTTTTCAGGGAAAATCAATAAACGGGGGGTCCTGTTTGCCACGCCAGGCGGTGGTCTCCAGCCGGGGAAACGAAACGATACGATTCACGGCGGATTAATAGCATCTCCGAACATATCGCTCATAGCTCACAGCTTGTAGCTGCTAACGGTGACTATGGGCTATCAGTACTTTTTAGGACGCAGATTTTCGCAGATAAACACAGATTTTTTATGTAGATTAATTTTTCTATCTGTGAACATCTGTGTTGATCTGTGTCCCAAATTCTTTACATTCAAGCTAAGACGTATGCTCTTTCAGCTAAAAACTAATGTTGATTTCCAGCGTTATCAGGGTTTGATTTTTTCCTGGACGTCGCCGCGTTCATTTAGCAAATAGATCAAAAAACCGCCGGCCGCGGCGTCCTTTAATAATTCCTCACGTAAAATGGCCTGCACTTCATATTTGTGTCCCGGCTGGCGCGTCAGACTCAAAAGGCCTTGCTGGGCGGCTTCCTTGTCGCCAAAAACAGGAATAAAAGAGATGTCCTCCTGTTCATCGTGCTGACCCAGAAACTGCTCATCGCCGCCGGGGTCCTGAACCACCACCCACACCCACTGATCGTCATCTTTCCTATTTTGCATGTCTGCTCCTTAAGGCTGGAAAACTTAATATTGAGCTTGAAAAAAGATTTATCCAAAAATTAAAAGCGATACCATAGTAATTTGTGCGCTTGATAATTTCGATTTTGGAATAACTGCTTTGCGTCTTTGCGGCTTTGCGTGAGGTCATATCACATTGTCGCCGTCATCATGGCCGCGTTAACTCACCCGTCAAATCGGTTTGCATCATTTTTTTCATTTTTGCAACCGACCATTTCTGGCTGAGCAAAAAAGACAACTTTGCCAGAGCCGCTTCGGGTGTCATATCGAAACCACTGATGACGCCGGCTTTTGCCAGCGAAGTGCCCGTGGCATAATCTTCCATATTAACCGTACCTTTCAGGCACTGGGTGCAGTTGACGATGATCACCCCGCGGTCAGTGGCGGCTTTCAATGTCGCCAGCAGTTCCCGGTCTGCGGGCGCATTGCCGATTCCGTAAGTTTCCAGGATTAAGCCCCGAATGGGCGGCTTCAGAAAATTTTTAACAATATCGACTGAAATGCCTGGAAATAGCCTCAAGCCGGCTACGCGGGATTCACTCAATGCCGTTACTTTCAGGGTCTTGCGGGTTTTTGGGGGGGGGTGAACCAGATCCCAGTTTATTTTGATCTCAATGCCAACAGTGCCCAGTGGCGGAAAATTGGGTGACTCAAAGGCATCCAGGCTGTCCGCATCGACTTTTACCGCCCGGTTGCCGCGCAGCAGTTTGTCACCAAAACACAGGCAGACTTCAGGAATTTTAAAATTGGCCGCAATGAGCAGCGCCGTAATCAAATTGTCCCGGGCGTCATTGCGGACGCGGCACAGCGGAATTTGGGCGCCGGTGATGACCACCGGTTTTCGCAGCCCCTGCAACATAAATGGCAAAGCAGAAGCCGTATAAGCCATGGTGTCGGTGCCGTGCAGGACGACAAAACCGTCGAACGCCTTGTGGCGGCTGGATATGTCATTGGCTATTTTGAGCCAGTCTGCGGGTGTCATATTAGAGGAATCCAGCAGCGGTTCGTACTCTCCAATCCGGTATTCCGGCAGCAAATCGCTTTTGAGCTCCGGCAAATTGTTCATGAGTTCTTCGAGGTAACCGGCAGCCGGCACAAAACCATCTGCCGTGCGTTTCATGCCGATGGTCCCTCCGGTATAGGCGATATAGACTTTTTTGCGCATAAACACCTCTTGTCAAAATTGGGTGATCACCCCATCCGGTTAGCCGGTTGAGCCGGCCGAAGGTTGCGGTATAACGGGAATTGACCTGTTATTATTGGAATAGGATCAAATCGGTTAACGGGCCAGTTCCGCTTCACGAGAAACTCCGGCAGCTAATGGCCTCACCCTGAAAATGTAAATGTTTTAATTTTTTTTTGTTTTGCTCCGTATTTGCGGAAGTTTTTTCAATCCGGGAAGCAGTTTTTTCCCGCGCGCCTTAATGGCCGGGCTGCCGGTCCGGGTCAGATTATCCAGGGCGTTTAAACGGTTGCCACAAGCGGGGATCATCTGCAGCGCATTTTTCCATGGCGTCTGCAGCCCGCATGCGCACAATTGGATTCGGATCAAACAGACCGCCGACCCGATCTTTAAATAAACCCGGCTTTTTGCCAACGGCCGCCACGACCGCACTGACATTTCCGATTGAACGGCGATCGCCGCCTTTGAGTTTAGACACTGTGTTTGTCATATCTTTACCTGAAGCCGCGGATTAAATGCGACCGAGACGGCTGAGCGCGGCGCCTTCCTCGTCTTTTTTAATCTTACCGGCATCGGTGCCCTCAAAGTCAACCGTGAATATGCTTTCGCTTAACCGGTTGATCGTTTGTAAAACTTTCAGATGGGCCGGGTGCTCCTGATAGCGTTGAACGGCCTCCAGGTTGGCAAATATTGCCACCAGTGCAAAGTCATAGGACCTTGCGGTATGCAGCAGGTCGCGCCCGAATTCATAGGTTTGAATTTCGACAATTCGATTGGGAAGATCATCCAGGCCTGTTTCAAGCGCATCGATGTCAGCGTCTTTGACTTCGGCCTTAAATTTGATCAAAACGACATGGTTGATCATATCGAGGTCTCCTTTATCATCGTCTAATCACCACAAAGAACACGAAGCGCACAAAGTAAAGCTATAATATTATCTTCGTTTTCTTCGTGAACTTCGTGGTATAATTTAAAATTTTTACACCAGCAACAAATAAGTTGTCACGACTGCCTGGACAATGGATACCAGTAGCATCGAAGATAGGATCAGCCGTGAGATGGGGGTATCGAATTCATGCCGGCCCCTGCGAATGAAGGCCATATAAATCCAAAAGAGTAATTTTTGTGTCATGGGAGCTTATTTTTCTTTGAGAATTTTTTCCATTCCGATCATGACCACACCCGCTGCGATATAGATCAACCCGGCGCCTACGATCGTAAATTTTATCAAGGCGCACCCGCGTGCCACCGCCGGCCACCACAGGCGTTCTGAGTGGAACAGCAGAGAAATCAGGGCCGCATTTTCAATTGCGTCTAAAATGGCGGCTAAAAATTGTGACCAGGCCAGGATTTCTCCCAGGCGGGCCAGTAGAGGGCTGCGATGCCTCAGCGTTTGGCCAACCTGAACGCATGCCAAAGATATGAAAACAGCGTAGACGATCAGAAAAAGATAATCCAGGCCCAGGCTGAGGGCGGCGTGCATTTTGGCCCGAGCATTCCATGAATCCAGAATCTGTCGCGAGGCGTCTGCATCTTTTGCCAGCTCAAAGGACACGATCCCGCGGGGTGCAAGCGTGGTTCTCAGGGGGGCATCCAGGATTCGCAGGGCAATCAAAAGGACAAGACTCAATACAAGGGCTATGATCAAAGACCGTTTTCGAGCAATATTTGAGCATCTGTCAAATGGTGATAACGATCGCATTTTATGTACCGGCCTTTGAAACGGTTGGTGCCAGCAGGATGGGTTGCGGGGACGCCTGCCACCCGGCAGAGGCGTGCCGCATCCAGGCGCACAGCTGTGTCGACAACCGATAGCCTAACGTTCATTTTAATTTGATGCAATCGAATTATTTCTGAAGGTGTTACTACAGAAAGCATTGTAGGCTGTTGAGATGGTGCTTAGTTCCGGAGGGCCTGAATATAGGCTTGCTCGGAATAGCCCTGAATCCCTTTGCCATTTATTACGACAAAAGGCACCCCCCGCCTATTGGTCATGGTCATCATGCGGCGCGCCGCCCGCGGGTCTTTTTCGATGTCATAGGCGGTAAATTCGATTCCCCTCGAGCGAAAAAAGCGCTTGGCTAACTTGCAATACCCGCACCATTTGGTTTCATAAATCTCAACGGTCGGGGCCCGGGCAGTGACGCTCTGTTGGGGAGAATCATCCAGGAAATCAAAAAAATCAGGCTCCAGCGTTTCCGTCCCGGATTTTTGGGATGCCCGGTGGCCATCTGAAGGTGCGACTTTAGAAGGTTGAACAACTTCATCTTCAGTTTCAACCGCGGGCGGGGTGTCCTCGGTTGGTGAATCGGAATAATAGGTAACGCCATTTTCATCAACCCATTTGTAAATTTCGGCTGCTGAAATTCCAAATATTAACAGGGGTGTTAAAATAACCAGGATAATGGCATGGGTCTTCATGGTTCATTGACCTCGGGTAAAGAGGGACGAATGTTAAACCAAACTGCCGACCGCTTGACTCAGCTGTTCGTCAGTTGGCAGCTAATGATTGCCTGTCTTTATGTATCGGGTGAATGGATCGCAGAGTTGAGTAATTCCTGGTGGGATTGTTGGCTTTTTTCGTTTTAACTGATTTATTTTTCTAAAGATATCGTATTTTTTGATTTCTTCTGATCGTTGCGTTGCCAGTCGATTTGGTTTTTGATTTCGCTGAGAATAAAACTGCTTCTGAGGCTTAAGGCGATTTCGGCAACGGTGGGTTCCGGCGCGCCCGAATCTTTCACAAAGCGTTGCACAGTTATAAGGGCATCTTTGATGTTTTCATAAAAAAGGCCGATTCTAACCCAATTATTTTTTGTCGGGCCTGCTATCAGGTCCATCTTCCAGTAGGGATCCCGCGAACGCGATTCCTCCGGGGTTGGTGTCATCTTTTTTTTGCGTTGAAATTTAATCTGGTTGCCGATTTCGTTTAATATAAAGTAACTTTTGAGCGCTTCTGCAACTTCCAGCTGGGTCGGCTCGTCTCCCGTTGTTATTTTTACATATTTAAGCACCGTCAAAATGGCATCGGTCACATCGGTGCCCAGGCGTACCAGTTTGGACAAAATACACTCCTTGAAATCGACAATTTATATGAAAATATAAAAATTTTAGGACGTTGTCAAATTTTTAAGTTTTGCATGCAAGCGCTTAAAATTTCGGCGTTCTTTTATTATAGCAGATAAACACCGGAATGGGCACCTATACCATTACAAAAAAAGACCATCGCAGGATGGTCTTTTTTGTATCGCATCAATTTTCACCCGGCCGGTCAACCGGGTATGCCCTAAATCCTGCGTGCATATGGATGGAAATCTAACATTTCTAATATATTCAATCTTGTGCAGGATTTGAGGCTAAAAATTTCAATTTGCAGTATTTATTGGGCCCGGATCGATCCGATGGTTTGAACCACCACCGGATAACCCTCGAGGGTGGCCGGTATGCTGGATTCAGTTTCCGGGTGGTTTCTGTCCAGGCCCACAATAATCGCCGGATTGCTTTCCGAATCCAGCCCGATTCCGACTGAAACCACGCCGGCCATTTTGAAAAACCGGGCCTCGTGTTGTTTTTTTACATCTTGAATAGATGGTGGCATGCCCGGGTCATCTCCCAGCGCCAGCAGGGGAAAAATTAGCACCGTACATATGGCAACCCATCTCATAGAGAAATCCCCAACGCGCTGAATACATTTTCAATTCGATTGATAATGGTGGTCGATTCACTACCGGCAAATAAAAGTCCTGTCAGGCGGTTGCCGTCGTCCAGAACAGCCGAACCGCTGTCTCCCCCCTGACTCATGGCACCGGCCAGCAACTGGTCGCTGAAGACGGCCACCTGTCCGGCACCGTACTGGACATTGGCAGTTACGTCGACCTGCTGAATTTCGCCGGTTGTAAAGCCGGTGGTGCGCCCGCTTTTTTTGATGGCCATACCCAGCTCGCCGGATACCGTTCCCTGGATCGGGCCGATGTTGAAAATTTCATCGTTGATATCCGCCGGGTTCAGCGGCCTGGCGATGGCGGCATCCACCAGATTATCTTCTGCCTGTATTTTAGTCACTTGATAACGGGTGTTGCTGTCGATCACCCGGCAACCCAGATTAAATACCGAAATGACCGCATTGGCGAACTGGCAACCACTGGGTTCGCCCTGAAAAGAGATGGGCACAAACTGGGTCAGATCGGCAATGTGGTCCTGAGGAAAGCTTCCGCCGTCAAAGGGGCCGGGTTGCAATATAGCATCTCCGATATCGGCTGCATTACTGTCGGCCAGCACGTGGTTGTTGGATAAAATAACCTTCTGGCCGTTTTGGGTCACCCAGCAGCCCAGCGTTCCGGCCGTGATTCCCACATGACCGACGCTGACACCCCCGGGGGCCGGACGAAATCGATCTGTGGGCACCTGCAGCGCGCGGATAATGCCGGTCTGAATAACATCGGTGGGGGTACTGTCGACCGCCGACGGTATCATTTCTTGCGCGGATAGCCGTGCCGCCGGAACTTTTTCTTTTACCGAGCAGACAATACACAGCCGGTCTGTTTTTGCACCGCCGGTTTCTTTATACCCGATTCCGGTGGCCACGACATTGGCTTTGCCCAAAAGCTGGCGGCGATGGGTGGTTAAAATGCTCCGGATTCGATTAAGGTCATCTGCCATACTGTTCTCCTTTCAGCAATGAATGCCGCTACATGTATATGACGGATGGGTCGAACACTTTTTTGAGCAATGATCACAGCTGCCCCGTTTGGAAGTATAGGCGAAAATCCAATAATGTCAATAAATCTATAAAACAACACATTTATTTACTATTGCCGGTGGCTGCGCCCGGGTCCGGGTGGTTATAAAATTGATAGGAAAAACAGATGGTTGGAGTCTGTCATGGAACAGGATGGTGATGTTTTGTCTGTGTATAAGGATTCGAGCAGGAGATGATTGGCGCTAAAATTCAGGTGTTTCAGCTTGCGTCGGTCATATCATCCGGCAGAATCCGGTTTAATATAACGCCGATCAGCGTTGCCAGCGCCACGCCCTTCAGGGTGAACGCGCCGGCTGAAAAGGTGATGCCGCCGATTCCGGTCACCAAAATGATCACCACGATCAGCAAATTTCTGAACGCCATTAGCTTTGACTGAACCTGCAACAGGCAATTGATACCCGCCACCACCAGGGCACCAAAAAATAAAATCAGAATGCCGCCGCTAACAGGATCGGGGATGGTCTGGATGATGGCGCTCAACTTACCCACAAAGGCTAGGGCCATAGCCAGAATAGCGGCCCACACCATTATGGCCGGATTCCAATTTTTGAAAACCGCCATGGCTCCGCTAACCTCGGCGTAAATACGAACCGGCGGACCGCCGATACAAGCTGCGACCGTGTTTGCAGCACCGTTGCCCAGCAGCGTTCGATGAATGCCGGGTTCCCTCAGGTAATCTTTTCCCGTGATTTCGCCGATGGCGAGGATATCGCCAAAATGGGCGATTGCCGGTACGACCACTGCCGGGACCAGAAAGACAACAGCATGAATGTTGAATTGCGGAAATACAAATTCTGGAACGGCAAACCACGGCGCGCTGGACACGATTGAAAAATCAATGATGCCAAAGGGGATGGAAACCAGATATCCGGCGACAATACCGCCGATGATGGGTATGAGTTTTAAAAAACCCCTGGCCAGCAGCAACATCACGATGGTCACCGCCAGTGTGATGGCAGCGATCAGCAAACCGATTTTATCGGGTATCAGATGCGCCGGGTTTGATTTGCCCAGAGCCATTGAAACGGCAACCGGTACCAGCATCAGACCGATGACCATGATGATCGGTCCGATCACAATCGGGGGAAATAATGAAGGAATGAAATTGCGGCCTTTCCAGTAAATGATGCCGCCGATACCCGTATAGACAAGGCCTGCAGCCACAAGCCCGCCGAGGGTGGCGCCAAGACCCCATGTTTGTGTGGCGGCCAATATCGGGGCGGTATAAGCAAAAGATGATGCCAGAAAGACCGGGATGCGCCTCTTTGTGAAGCCGTGAAAAATGAGGGTCGCAGCCCCGGCTGCAAGCAAAGCCACAGCCGGGTCCATGCCGGTAAGGATGGGTACGGTTATCAGCGCACCAAACGCGATCAGAAGAACTTGGACACTAAATAGACTTTCGGGAAGATTTAATTTATATTCTGTGATCCAATCCTTGACGGCCATACTTACCCTGTTGCTCTGATGGCTGAATACGAGGTGACAGAGTCAACGACAACCCGCCCAGCAGGTGGTTTGTCTTTGACCGCCACAGGCGCTAAAAGACAGGGGCGCGCAGCACCCGGTATTAAAAACCCAATGTATATATGGCGCCGGGTTTACTTGGTACCAAAAATCTTATCGCCCGCATCTCCCAGGCCAGGTAGTATATATCCGACCTCGTTTAGTTTTTCATCGATGGAAGCAACCCATATTTCAACATCCGGATGAGCCGTTTGCAGCCGTTCAATCCCTTCCGGTGCGGCGACCATGAATATGCCTTTGATATCCTTGCAGCCGGATTCTTTTATCAGGTCAATTGTGGCGATGACCGTACCGCCGGTTGCCAGCATGGGGTCCAGTATCAGGGCAATGCGCTCCTCCATCTGACTGGTCATTTTGACATAATATCTGATGGGTTCAAGCGTTTCCTCGTTGCGATACAGGCCGACAACACTGACCTTGGCGGTTGGTATCAGATTCAGTACGCCGTCCATCATGCCAAGCCCGGCCCGAAGAATCGGCACGACGGTGATTTTCTTGCCCTTAATTTTCTCAACCTCGACCTCGCCGGCCCAGCCCTGAATGGTAACGGTTTCGGTCTCCAGATGCTTGGTGGCTTCATAGGTGAGCAGATTGGCCAGTTCGGAAGCCAGATCGCGGAAATCTTTGGTGGTGACATTATGTTCCCGCATAAACGCCAATTTGTGCTTGACTAAGGGGTGGTCGACAACATGTACCGGCACAGCAGCCTCCTTTTGTGACAGGTTAAGAGTGTATGGGGAAACAGGCAGGACAGAACCGAACAAAAGGTACAATACGACTGTGAGTTATTAATTGCAGCTTCGTATATGCAATTAATACCCCTGTGTCAAGACAGAAGAAAATTTAATTGTGAGCTAAAATTCGCCGATGGGCCGTACAAAGGTGAATTTGCCGGGTTCTTTGACCAGCTTATCCGTGGCCTGGTCGACATTGTCACCTAAAGCTGAAAATGGTAATGAAATAAGCCAAGCAACGGATCCTACGGCTGTTGCAACGATGCCAACAGGCCGGAGGACAACCAGATCATATATCATGGCGCCGCCGCCGGGTTCTCTGGCCTCAAAATAATCCTGGGCCTGGACTGTCGTTGCAAATGGCATAATGATCAGAGCCGCGATCACACCCATAACCGCCCATGATGTTGTTAATTTTTGCATAACTGCCTCCTTAACCTATCTATCGTCCAGATATGGTATTTCATTAATTTTTTTGGCGTAATGGAATCCCTGGAAAAGAATATCCGTAACTCAATTTGCCGTCAAGGGATATAATTACGGACCGGTCGACACTCGAAAACGCTTTAGGTTGAATCCGATTTAACTTAAGGTTATATTAGCACTATTTTGAAAATATGTATATCCATTTTATCAATAATTTAAAAGGTTAGAATCATTTATAATTTCCTGCAGGCTGGAAAGCTGCCAGGGACACTGATATTTAGCGAACGATTAATTGTGGCCCCATGAGCGTCGAAAAATCAAATCTCGAAGTTGCGGTTGCGTTGCCGGTACATCATACCTTTACCTACAGCGTTCCATCTTTTTTGAGCCCGTTTGTTGCTGCCGGCAAACGCGTTCTGGTGCCATTCGGACAGCGACGGGTAACCGGCTATATCATGGGCCCTGCTGCTGAAACCGAGCCGGCTGAAATCAAACATATTTTAGACGTTCTCGATCAAGACTCTCTTTTTCCAGCGTCGATGATTCCTTTTTATCATTGGATTGGCGACTACTATAAACATCCCATAGGAGATGTCATCAAAAATGCGCTCCCCGGAGGCCTTACGCTATATGATTATGCTGCGGTCTCGATTACAGCCGAAGGGCAGACGGCTATAAGGCAAAAAAGCCTCACCTCGCTGCAACGATCGGTATTGGCGTTGCTTGAATCCGGGCCCTGCCGCCTAAAAAACCTCAACGAAAAACTCAATCAAAATGTGCCTGCAGCCCTTGTGCAGTCGCTTCAGCGCAGCGGATGGATTGCAAAGACGCGAGAACTCAAAAGGGCTTCGAGCCTGACCCGAACCGAACGCCATATTGCACTTGGCAGGCCGGATGCGCCCCGGGATCGGCTTTCAAAAGCCCGCTGCAAGATCATTGAAATCCTCGGCCGGCAGGGTGAAATGTCAATGTCTGATCTAAAATCGCGGGCCCCCGATGCAGCCCGCCTGGTTCGAGCCCTTGAAAAAGACGGCTATCTGACCGTTCGACAAAAACGCGTTTACCGCGATCCTTTTGGAGAGACCATTCGTGCGGATAGCGCCCTTGATTTAAATGCAGAGCAGCAACGCGTCGTGGCACAGGTTACCGGCAGATTGGGACAGGGCTTTGGGGTGTTTCTGCTGCAGGGCGTCACCGGCAGCGGCAAAACCGAGGTTTATATGCAAATCGCAGCCGAGGTTCTCAGGCGGCAGCAATCCGTTTTGGTACTGGTTCCCGAGATTGCCCTGATTACACAGATGGAGCGGCGCTTTCGTGCCCGATTCGGAGAACGAATCGCGGTGCTGCACAGCGGCCTTTCGGCCGGTGAACGTTTTGATCAATGGAGTCTGATTTTGCAGGGCAAAGCACAGATTGCCATCGGTGCGCGCTCGGCCATTTTTGCCCCGTTCGATACAGTCGGTCTTGTGATCGTGGATGAAGAGCACGACGCCTCCTATAAACAGGAAAATAATTTACGGTATAATGCCCGGGATCTGGCGGTGGTCAGGGCAAAACAAAATGATTGTCTGGCGCTGCTGGGATCCGCGACACCCTCCATCCAGTCCTGCTATAATGCGCGGGTCGGAAAATTTATTGAAGTCAATCTGAAACAGCGTATCGAACGTCGCTCGTTGCCGGGCATAAAAATCGTGGATCTTCGTGAAAGCATGGGATACCGGGGAGTTCGGCGCTTTATTACCTCTGAATTGCAACGGGCGATAAAGCAGACACTGGATCGCAAACAGCAGGTACTGCTGTTTATCAATCGGCGTGGATTTGCCAATTTCGCGATCTGTCGATCATGCGGCCAGGCCCTGCGGTGCAAACACTGTGATATTTCGCTGACCTACCATCAGAAGGCCAATGCGCTTCGTTGCCATTATTGCGGATATTCCCGGGCGGCAACCAGCAGTTGTGACAGTTGCGGATCTTCTGAAATAAAAAAAATAGGTCTGGGCACTGAAAAGATTGAATCCACGGTGCAAAAAATGTTTCCAGAGGCCCGTGTCGCGCGCATGGACCGGGACACCACCACCCGCAAAGGCAGTATTTTTAGATTACTCAAAGGCCTTAAGAATCAGTCAATCGATATTCTGGTGGGCACCCAGATGGTGGCCAAAGGTCACGATTTTCCAAATATCACCCTGGTGGGAATTATCTGTGCGGATTTATCCCTGAGTTTGCCCGATTTCAGGGCCGGCGCACGGACCTTTCAGCTGATTGCCCAGGTCGCCGGCCGGGCAGGCAGAGGCGCCTCGCCGGGACGGGTGGTTTTACAAACATACAACCCGGATCATTTCAGCATCTCAGCGGCCAAAGATCAAAATTATGCGGCCTTTTACGAACAGGAGATACAGTTTCGCCGGGCCCTGAAATATCCACCGTTTTCAAGAATGATCCAGTTTAAGATATCCGGAATGGACCCGCAACTGACACGGGATCATGCCGAACGCCTCGGGCATTTATGCCTGGCCTTGAAAACGTCAAATGCGCCTGTTTATGATAGCGTTGAAGTTTTAGGGCCAATAGAATCATCATTGGCCAAAATCGCCCGCCGGTATCGCTGGCAGATCCTTTTGAAAAGCACACACGTCAAAGACTTGCATCAATTTATCGGCCGGCTGATGGCGGACCACCCGAAGGTGTTTAATAATCGCAGGGTTAGGGTTGTTGTAGATGTCGATCCCGTCTCCCTCCTCTAAACCGATCAAATAGCATTCACCTTTTGCCCGAGGGCTGTGTTACAATTCGCTTCATAATGCTCACGTACTTGCGTGTACGCTCCACTTATGAAGCGAATTGCGCCGAGCCCTCGAACAAAATTCAAACGCTATTTGACCGGTTTAACAATTTAAAAAAGAAGAATTGCCCTCGAACAAGATCCAAAGGTTTGAGCGGCAGTTTTACATATAAAGTTAATTGCGCCGAGCCCTCGAGCAAAATTCAAACGCTATTTGACAGGTGATTTTATTTGGCGTAATCAGATAACCCCTATGCATGTGAAGAAGAATAAGATGTCGGCTTTTTAGGGGGCAATCGAATCTTGAACCTATCTTAAAAATCGTAGATCACGTCCAAGGGGGCGGCACAAAACCGATTCGAAAACGGAGTATACAACGGTAGTATTCGAGTATTTCGAATCGGTTTTTAACAAAGCCCTTGGGCGTTAGATGCATTTTCTAAGATAGGTTCTAATAGAAGCATAAAAATAAAGATATTCAGCTGCTTAATCGCCAGCTGCTTGACATCCATGAACAGGCAACATAAAATTTCTATAGTCCGTCAAATTTGATTTCATGGAAGGAGTATCCTTAATGATACAAAGATCAGGTGTCATCTTCGTCTTCGCTATACTGATCGGCTGCTTTGTAACGCAGTCTTACGGCGCCAAAGTTGACAATGCACCGGTCGTGCTGGCGACCCTCATTTTCAAAACGGATTCCGCCACGATCAATCCCAAATCTGAAAATGATTTAAAACAGATCCAAACGGCGCTGGAGGCCGATCCAGCCATGGGGCTGCGAATTGTCGGTTATGGCGGCTCTCAGAAAAATCGTCAGGCTGCCCAAAAACGGGTACAGGCGGTTCAACAGTGGTTTCTAAAACAGGGTATTGCCAAAAGCCGCCTGAAAGCGAAAACCTTGATTGACAGAAAACCACCGGTGCAAAAAAAGAATGCCGAAGATGCGATGCATGCAGAACGCGTTGAGATTTTGCAGATTTCCTTAAAACAGCCGCTGGCGGTTCTGCCAGCCCCCGTCTACAAATTCGATTCGGTGGTTGAAGGCCAGGAGGTAAGCCATGCATTTATCGTTCAGAACAAAGGATCGGCCCCGCTGAAAATTCAACGCGTCAAAACCGACTGAGGGTGCACAGCGGCCTCTTACACGAGGCAGATCCCTCCCGGTGGCGAGGGCAACGTTACCCTGAAAGTCAATACCCTTAACAAAGGTGGCCATAGCATCAGCAAACATGCAACCCTGTTTACAAACGATGAAAAAAATCCACGCTTGAAACTGACCATTAGCGGAAGCGTTGATAAATTTGTTACCATAAAGCCCAATCGGGTGAAACTGCGGGGGGTTGCCGGGGACGAGATCAAAAGTAAGGTGACCATCACCCCGAAAAAGAAATATCCCTTCAAAATCGTCAAGGTCAGCGCCAAAGACGGTAAAGACATTCATTTCGAACTATCGGAAGAAAAAGGCAAGCAGGGACCGGTTTATGCCCTGTTGATTGAAAACAAACGATCAGACGTAGGGCGTTACTTTGATATGATCACCGTGGAAACCGACAGCAAGATTCAGCCCAAACTGAGCATCCGGGTTTACGGTGATCTCCGGCAACGGGCAAAAGAAGAAAAAAAGCAAACTCAGTAAATCCATATGAAGAATATTTCTGTTGTTGCATTTGACTGTGACGGCGTTCTGTTTGATACCGAAGCGGCCAACCGGGCATATTACAATCATATTCTGGCGCATTTCGGCAGGCCGGAGATGACTGCGGAGCAGTTTGCCTACGCCCATCAACATACATTAAATGAATCCATTATACATTTATTCGGAGACGCGCAAAGCGTGGAGGCGGTGCATGCTTACCGGCAGCAGATGGATTACGGTGAATTCCTTAAATATTTAAAAATCGAACCGCATTTGACACCGTTGCTCACAACAATAAGACCCGCGATAAACACCGCGATTGCAACTAACCGGACCGATACGGTGGACCGGTTGCTGGCTGAATTCAAATTAACCGAATATTTTGATCTGGTGGTTACTTCTGTTGATATCTCACGACCAAAGCCGCATCCGGACATGCTGCTGAAAGTATTATCCCATTTTGGTATCGCATCCGATCAGGCCTTATATGTGGGCGACTCACAGGTGGATGCCGAGGCTGCGGGGGCAGCCAGGGTGCCCTTCGTTGCTTACCGAAATACCGGTTTGCCGGCACCCTATCATATCGAAAGTTTAAAAGAACTTGAATGCTTGCTGGAGGTGTAGTTATGTCGGAAGAGCCCATTGAATATAATGGCGAAGAGGAAAATGAATCGAATGATCATGATTGGAAAAATCGGGTCCTGTGCAGCGATGAAAGCTGCATTGGCGTTATCGGCCGCGATGGGCGCTGTAAGGAATGTGGCCTGCCACACGAAAAAGCACAAATCGATGATGAAGCGCATGCTACCGAAGCGGACGAAAACCAGGATACTGATGAGGCAGAAGTTGATGCCCCGCCGGCATCCGACAGCGATGATGATTGGGAAAATCGCACCCTGTGCAGCGATGAAAGCTGCATTGGCGTCATCGGCCCCGATGGACGCTGTAAAGAATGTGGCAAGCCTTATCAAGGCTAGTATGGGGCGGAACCTGCGCTTAAAGTGCTTTTTGCGATTGTAGCCCTATCTGCTAACACAGCCTTTCACCTTAGGCTCCGTATTTCCGGCAGCAACGCTAAAATTGACGAATGCCGGTTATCCTGTTAGAATTCTTTTATATTCCTCTTAAAATTTGGTAATCGTAAGGCTATGCTTTTGCCGTACCGGCAACTGATGCAAATCGACTACGGAGTCACCTGTGTATCTGATTGATCTTATTCCGACACCCATGTGGCGCGATATTGTCGACATCCTATTTCTGACAGTCATCGCTTATCATTTATATGTGTGGTTCCGTGAAACCCGCGCACTGCGGGTTATTATTGGCCTGGTGGCATTAGGCGGCGTTTATTCGATTGCCAGGTTATGGGATTTATATCTGACAACCTGGGTTTTTCAAATCCTGTGGCAAGTCCTGCTTATTTTGTTGCTGATTCTGTTTCAGACTGAAATTCGCCAGGTGCTTGAAAGAGTCAGTCCCTTGCGATACTTGCGCTCCCGCCGGCGCGCCTTCAAAAAGACTTTCGGTAAAGAATTGTGTCAGATGCTTTTTGAAATGGCCGCTGACCGAACCGGTGCTTTGATGGTGCTGGTCCGAAACGACAATCCCTCCGAGTTTATTCATGCCGGCCAGGCCATTATGGCCCTGCCCGATCCGGCTTTGATCAAAAGCATTTTTAATCGCCACTCGCCAGCGCACGACGGTGCCATTGTCATAAACCAGGACCGTATCACCCAAATGGGATGCATTTTGCCCTTATCTGAAAATGAAAATCTGCCGTCTCAATATGGCACCCGTCATCGGGCGGCCATGGGCCTGTCTGAAGTTACAGATGCTGTCTGTCTGGTTGTTTCCGAAGAACGTTCGGAGGTCACTACGGTAATGGGCGGAAAAATTGTCACCTGGCAGGATCCGGACGCATTAACGGCCCACCTGAATGAAGTGATTGGCGGACCCCAAATTAACGTGCCCGCCGCCAAGGATTTTTTCAAAGGCCTGTTTATCGAAAACTGGCGAACCAAACTCGGGGCGCTGGCCCTGATTACAATTGCATGGTTTGCCCTGGCAAGCCAGCAGGAATCAGAACTGACCGTCGCGGTACCTGTGCAGCTTACCGGTGTTTCCGATCAGCTGGTCGTTGCGCAGGGGTCTACGGCCACGGTGGATTTGACGCTTTCGGGACGACGGAATAAAATTCGTACCCTCAAAGATCAAGATGTGCAGGTGAGTGTCGACCTGAGCAATATTGATGCCGGTAAGCATTTTATCCGGCTTTCTGCCAAAAACATATTTTTGCCGTTCGGGGTTAAAATTGATCAGGTTGCCCCCCAAAAAATACTCGTCAATTTGCAGGCTCAATCAGAAAACCAGAATCAGACCCCGGCTCCCCCCGTCGAAAAACACGCATTTTAGTGGGGACAGAAGACAGAAGTCAGAGGTCAGAGGACAGAGATCAGAAGCCAGAAGACAGAGGTCAGAGATCATATTATTGCTACATCTTTTAGTGTTATCTGTCGCTGGACTGAGATGATTTGACAACTCCCTCTCATGGATATCTGTTATTAATCCAGAGTTGTAATTTCATCTACATATCTGCACTTCGGGTGGATTTGTGATATTTTATGAAATCAAGAGTACTCAATGGCATGGTTTTCTGCATATTAAGCATCTGGAGAACAAGAAATGAATAAAACTAAAAAGAGATTTGTTCTTTTCTACTTAGGATTATCATTTTGCTGGATATGCCTTTTAGGGTGTGCCATTACACCAGCTCCGATAACTGAAAAATCTGGGGACTCTGATTTTGCCCAATTATTAGAGACAATTCGTCAAAAAGAGAAATTGCCAGCTATCGCTGCTTCCGTCATTATTGATGGAGATATTTATGCAAAAGCTGCTGTAGGAACCAGAAAATATGGAACCGACAATTGGGTGACAATCGAAGATAAATTTTTAATTGGATCATGTGGCAAAGCTTTCACAGCAACTTTAGCCGCAATATTAATTAATGAGGGATTATTACAATGGGATACCAATGTTGGGGAGGTTTTTCCTGAAATTAAAATGCAACCTGAATGGGAAAGTATAACAATTCAGCACTTATTAACTAACAGATCGGGTTATGCGGATGACGCTAATTCAAAGTTGCTTCCGAACGACCAAATTCTGCCACTATGGCATGACAATAATCCCCCTATGGATATGAGAAATAGCTATATGAAAATCGCTATTAATATTAAACCACGTCACCCTCCGAATGAAGTGGTTATATACGCAAATAGCGGCTTTTTAGTAGCCGGTGTAATGTTAGAGACAGTATCCAATGAATCCTTTGAGAACCTCATGCAAGAAAAGTTATTTAATCCATTGGCATTAAACACTGCCGGTTATGGATCACCAGCAACGTTAGATCCAATTTCGCAACCCTATGGGCATTTCTCTAATTCCCCAATTAAGAAAGATTTTCCAGATTATATTTCTCCCATGGGAAATGTCGCAATTAGCATCGGTGACTGGTCCAAATTTGCCCTTTTTCACCTGAACGCTTATCAAGATATTAACCCAATATTGTTAGATTCAGTCACACTCCAAAAGTTGCATACGCCTCCGAACTCAGCAACGTGGGCAAATAGTGGCCTGGAATCATGGATCGCTAAAACCATTTATGGTTTAGATCTCAAAACATTTAGCTATGCATTCGGCTGGGCTACAAAAAAGGAATCTGAAAGGAATTATTTACTATTCCACGATGGCCAAGGATCATCTTTTTCTGCAAGGGTTGAAGCAGATCCGAAATCAAAATCTGCTATTTTAATAGTTTCGAATGCAAGAGTTAACCTTGATCGTCTGAAAGAAGCAGCAAAAAGAATAAGAAAGTATTATACGACGAAAACAAATTTGCCAGATCATTTCATCATTCCGTAGTAAAATTTTGCATGAATTGAAGATAAACAAATCTGTTGATAGCTTCAACAAAAAACACCTATCTGGCATCACTTAAAACTGCATATACTGTAAACATATTCAAGCGTTGGAAGGCTCTGGAAAAGTTGTGGTATCCTATTGTCAATTGAAGTTCTGACTCAGTTGCCAATTCTATCAACTCAAGTATAGGTCAGGGCATCTGATTTCTGTCTTCTGCCCTCTGACCTCTGACCTCTGTCTTCTGTCCTCTGTCTTCTGCCCTCTGACCTCTGTTCACTTGAGCGGTAGCGTAATCGTAAACACGGCGCCACCGGATTTGCGATTGGCGGCGACGATATAGCCGCTATGATCTTCGATGATACCGTGGCAAATAGACAGTCCCACGCCCATGCCCATGGTTTTTTTTCGGGTGAAAAATGGATCAAAAATCCGCTCCAAATCAGCATTGGCAATACCCGGTCCACTGTCTTTAATTTTGATGACAAGCTGTTTGTTTTGATTGAAGGTGTCAATTAAAATGTCGCCGCTATAAGCCGGGTTCTCTTTTAGCTTTTTCTGAAATTCGGGCGCCCCCGTAATGGATTCGACAGCATTGTTGATCAAGTTCATCAGAACCTGCCCCAGCTGCTGCGGCGATGCTGTCAACAGGGCGTTTTTGGCGGCCATATTCAGATTGATTTTCACCCGGCTTTTGGTCAAATAACTGCGGACCAGTGTTGCGGTATTTTCGATAACCTGATTGACGTTCACCGGTTGTTTTTTTTCTTTACCCGGCCGGTTAAGATCGATCAGGTTGCGAACCGTATCCCGAATGCTTTCGAATGCGCTTTTAACCAGATCCAGCTGCTCCAGTAATTTTTTATCCTTTTTATGCTGGTTTCGAATAACATTAATCAGGGCTGTTATTCCCTGCAGGGGTGAGTTGATTTCATGCGCAATTGAAGCCGCCAGCTGGCCGGTGGCTGCCAGCCTCTCAGAGCGGATCAGTTGATTCTGGAGCATTTTTGTCTGGGTAATGTCGCGGGCGACACACAGATAGCAAAATTCGCCCAGATAGGAAATGTAGCGGCAATTGATTTCATTGGGGATGCGGCCGTTGGTTTTGGATTTGAGGCTCAGTTCGAACCGGATTTCCTTTGCGCGACGCACCTGCTCCAACGTCTTTTTGACAACGGTGGTTTGATCGGGCTCAACCAGATCCGTTATATTTAAATTCAAAAGCTCCTCTTTGGAAAAGCCCGTGGTTTCAAGGACACGCTCGTTGGTTTCGATAAACTGGCCTCTGTGGTTGAGGATGAAAACACCTTCGGCCACGTTGTCAAAAAGCTCTTTGTATCGCATCAATTCTTCAGCCTGCTTAAATTCCGTCGTATTTGACGCGATGATGGTAGCTGCGACCACCTTACCGCTGATCCGCAGCGGGCCAACCCGGTAAGTATACCAGGCCGCCTCGCTGTTTTCGCCCATGAGGACTTCGAAGCTGTCGGTTTCTCCGGTTCGGAACACACTGTCAACACTATCGATTGCCATCTCCTGATACGCTTGCGGCAAAAAGTCATAGAAGCATCTTCCCATCATCTGTTCCGGCGTCAGTATTCCGGTGGACTGATTGATGAAGTGAATTGTACCCTCGCGATCAACTGTGGTGATGATGTCCGGCGCGGTTTCCACCAGCGAACGCCAGAGCTCCTCTGATTCATTCAATTTTTGCTTGGCCACTTTAAGCTTGTTTATAATCGATTGTGCGTGGGAGCCGAAGATAATGAACAGGCACAATACGATCAGACGGATATAAACGTCATACAGGTCGGGGCCAAAAAGTTCAGCGATCAAATTAAAGCGGTTGGAAAAAAACAGATTCAAAATGGAGTCCAAAACCCAGTAAATGGTCGCAATCAGGATTACGGTCAGGACCATGTTGTCCGCTAAACTCTCACCTTTGAGCGTAATGTCGGTTTTCATTTTTTGTCTCTCTTTTAAAGGATCTTAGCCCTTGAGCAGGCGCCTGCCGGGTGCCGTCCAGCCAGGTTGATGCCGGGATTATTTCGGCTTATTCATGTAAAAGAACATGCGTTTGCGCCACAATTCATTATGGGTTACACACACATCGCCTACATCTTCCCGGGTAGCGATGACGGTACCGAAGTCTTCAGGAGATAGATCACCGCAAGCATCCCCTGACCATGCGGTAAAGTCCGGCTCCACTGAAATAAATTTTTCAAAGATATCGGCCGTTACCGAAACGCTGCAGCCCATATCCGGCAGGACTATGGTATCATCTTCTTTTTTTTCATCGTAAACGTAATAGGCAATCATCATTCCCCCCTCGTGGTATATGATATCAGCATGCAGATTGGCGCCCCCGGAACATACCCTGAGCGCTTCGATGGGACTGTTTTTGTGTTTATCATCGGTGGCTTTGATAAAATAAAGGATGGACCCCGATCTTTTCAAGAACTTTATATAAAATGTTTTAATAGCATGCAACCCCCCCTTATTATGAAAGAAATGTGGTCGGTCGCAAAACGGAAATAAACGTTGATTTTTAATCGGATTTGACATAAACAATTCGAACACACTTAATGGCCGGAGGCCTAAATGGGTTTTGCGATGGCAGCAAAAAAGACGCCAGACAAATCGAATAAGAAAGAATCCAGCAAAGAAGAACGCCGTTCCCATGTCGATCGGCGGCAATTCTCCTATACCGAACACATTCCCGAAAGGCGGTCAAATGAAGACCGACGCAAGCGTAAGGAAGCGGAAAACAACGAGGAGTGACCGCAAACCATTTTATCACCGCAGGCGTCAACAAGGGAATCAGCTTAAATCTGGTTCCTTTTTAATTTTTGGGGGCCGTTTTCACACGGCCTGCCCTCGGGATGACATTATCTGTGAGAGTTCTTAAATGAGGGTTTTGACGGTTTCTGATCGGGTTGAACCCATCCTGTACGATCAATTCGATCCCCGCCGGTTTGAAAATGTTGAGCTTATTCTGGCCTGCGGGGACTTACCGCCCGAATACCTTTCGTTTCTGGCGGATCGCCTGAATGCACCGCTTTATTTTGTGCGGGGCAACCATGACCTGCGACACGATCGGTCGCCGGGGGGATGCACCCACCTGGCCCATGATCTGGCTGAATTTAAAGGGAAAATCATTCTGGGGCTGGAAGGCTCCCGCTGGTACAATGGCGGTCCCAACCAGTATACCGAGCGCGAGATGTACTGGAAGATACAACGGCTGCGCCCCCGCCTCTGGCGGCGCAAAGGTGTCGATATTGTTATTACCCATGCGCCACCGCGACATATTCACGATGCGGAAGATCGATGTCACAGAGGTTTTAAGAGTTTTCGGTGGCTGATTGATAAATATGCACCGCCTTATTTCATTCACGGGCATATTCATGCTCATTTTGACGAACCATCCCAGCGCACCACCATTTTCCAGGATACCCGGGTCATCAACACTTTCGGGTATTATGTGTTTGATATGGATGATAACGGCAACACTTAAAGGGTTATAACCGGATTCGGAACCCGTAGGATTCCTCAGATGCTTAAATCCTTTAAAGAAATCCAGAAAAATGAAGCAGCCTATGAAATCCGCGATCGCGGCATTCGCTCGGTTCCCCTGAGCCAAATTGTCGGTAGCGTTGGTCGTTATCTCGATTTTGACGAACGCTTTCGCATCCGTTCACATGTGCCCGTTGAACGGCTGGATACGATCAAACGCAGAATGCGTGAGGGCAAGGTGCTGCCCCCGGTAAAGCTGTATCAGATTAAAAATGAATACTATGCCCTGGATGGCAATCATCGCATTGCAGCGGCCAATGCACTGGGCCACGATGAAATCCGGGCCAAGGTGACTGAATTTATTCCTTCCAAAGGATCTTTGGAAAATTTGCTGTATCGTGAAAAAGCCCATTTTGATGATCAAACTCAGCTGCCCCATACCATCGAGCTGACGGATTTTGGCCAGTATGAGCAGCTGATCGAACAGATTTCACGCCATCGGAAATATCTCGCCGGTCAGAGCGACGGACCGGTAACCTTGCCGGATGCAGCCAGAGATTGGTATAAAAGTATTTACCGGCCGCTGATTGCCATTATAAAAAAGGGGAATTTAGTCGATCATTTTCCAGGCAGAACACTGGCGGATCTTTATACCTTTATATCGGTTCACCAGTGGGAAAGAAATGACCACGGGCTTAGATACGGGATCGGTATCAGTCAGCTGGTACCTAAGACCATGGAGGCATTTAGAAATAAAATGGCTAATTTAAAAGAAACTCAATACCCGGAGATGCTGCGGGAGATTACCGCTTTTGTGCTGATCAATGTTTCAGCAAAAAAGGAAATGCGGCTTGTCGATAAGCTTTACAAACTCGATGAGGTTAAAGAGGTGCATTCGGTCCATGGCAATGTTGATGTCATCGCCAAGATTGTATTGAAACGCGATCTGGTTTCTTCGGATGCGGAAACCATCGGGGATTTTGTGCACAACAAGGTCCGGCAGCTGGCGGGCGTTGTCAGCTCGCAGACGCTGATTCCGGGATATTCAAGGCAAAAAGAAAAAGATGAAATATAAAACAGCGGTTATTCTTCAGGCCATTTGATCGATGATGGTGAGATCATCAGCTGTTTCCGGATAAATCCATGAATCTGATCGGAAACGTTGCTGCCCAGCAAGCGGTAGACCCCGGCGCCAGTTGCCACCGCAACCTGTGTAAAATTTTGATCAATCCGCTTCACTTCCACCGTCACCGGCGTGCCATTCGGACGTCTTGCTAATAATTTGGTGTTGAGCTCGTCCGATTCTTCTTTCAGAATCCGAAATTCCAGATTCTGCAGTGCTTCTGAGCTGGCCTGCACGGCGGCGCGATAATCAGAATGATAGGTTTTTACAGTGCGAACCGGCAAATCAGCACAGCCGACACCGATTAAAAGCATCAGGCACATCATCCAGCCAACACGTTTGATATAATACCCGTTCATAAGTTTTGCCCTGACCCAGCGGTTTACTTTGCGAAGTTGGTATAGACTTATGATATCTAATTTAGCGTTGATAGTCAAAATTTCGCACATCCTATTTGAGGAAAATAATGCTCGGGTCGACGCCGGCCTGACCAAAACCGTTTACACATTCGATCTCACGAATGGGTTCGGGTACCGGGCGGTCCTTTTTAGTTTTGTGCTTGCAGATTTAATCAATTTGGTACAAAATTACTCCGCCGATGTTGTAGAGACTTTTAGTTTCATCCTGCAAGTCCTTTGACACTGGAATTTGACCATGGCCAATCGCAAAATCCTGGTGGTGGATGACGAGCGCGACATGCGCATTTTTGTGCGGACAGTGGTCGAAACATCCGGTTTTGAAGCTACTGTGGCCAGCAATGGAACCGAAGCCATTCAAAAGGCCGGCGCAAATCCGCCTGCACTTGTCATCCTGGATGTAATGATGCCTGAAATTGATGATGGCATTCAGACCTATCAGCACTTCCGAACGGATCCAGTACTGTCTGCCATACCGATCATTATTTTGTCTGCTATTGCCCGCAAAACTTTTTTACACTCGATCAAACTGTTAAGCCCCCGCCATGGGATTGAACTGCCGGATCCCGAAGCGTACATGGAAAAACCACCGGATGCAGGCGAACTCAGCCGGCTGATTGCCAAATTTTCAACGTCTGACCAATAATTTGTTAACAGGGCCAGCACCAGAATGCGCAAACTTATTCATCAGATCAACAAAAGCATCATATTCAAACTGACCATCCTGGTCGGACTCATCCTGCTGCTATGCATTTCGATATGGGCTTACTTTAATATCAATTATCAGCAAAAGAAGATTATGCAGGGCATTGTCGAAGGTGCCGATGGATTGTCGCATTCCGTCAAGCTCGGCATGCATTATGCCATGATGAATAATTTGAGAGAAGACATTACCCTGATCATCAAAAATATCGCGCAGGAGAAAAAGCTGAATAACATTCGCATTTATAATAAAGACGGTGAAATAAAATTTTCGAACCAAGACGCCGAGGTGGATCAGGTCACTAATATCAAAGATGAGGCCTGTTACATCTGCCACCGTTCGGAGCCGCCACTATCCGCATTGAGCCTGGCGGAACGAACACGTATATTCAACGGTCAGAACGGCGAGCGGTTGTTGGGCATCATCAGCCCCATTTACAGCGAGCCGGGATGCGCAACGAGCGCCTGCCATGCGCATCCGGAAGATAAAAAGGTTCTGGGGGCCCTGGATCTGGTCTTATCCCTGAAGCAAATAGATCGGGAACTGGGTGTATTTAAGCGCTGGCTGGTGGCTTTTGCCGGTATATTATTTCTTATCACTTCAGCGGCGATCATCTTTTTCATTTTGCGTTTTGTCAAACGGCCCATCAAGCAGATGATTAACGGCACCCAGCAGATTGCCAATGGCGAATATTCCAATGAGATTGATGTCGATCAGATCGACGAACTGGGCCGGCTGTCGGTTGCGATCGACAAAATGGGCAAAAGAATCGGCGAAAAACAGACCGAACTGAACAAACAGCGCAATGAATACCAGAATCTGTTTGAGCGGGTTCCCTGCATTATCACCGTTCAGGACCGCAATTATAAACTCATCCGCTATAATCGAGAATTTGACAAGAAATTCAACCCCATGCCCGGCGATTACTGTTATGCCGCTTACAAAGGGCGCAATGAGAAATGCGTCATCTGTCCGGTGGAGAAGACCTTTGATGACGGCCTGTCGCATTTTAGCGAGGAAAGAGGGGTTGGCAAAGACGGCAGCCCCACCCATTGGATTGTGCAAACATCTCCGATAAAAGACGAAAATGGCGAAATTGTGGCCGCCATGGAGATGAGCCTTGATGTCACGGAAACCAAATTGCTTGAACAGGAACTCGAAAAATCCGAGAAAAAATACTACGCCATATTTGACAACATCCCCAATCCCGTTTTTGTTCTGGATATGGATACGTTGAAGATTCTGGATTGCAACACCAGCGTCGAAATGGTTTACGGCTACAAAAAAGATGAGATGATTGCCAGAACTTTTTTGGAGCTGTTCAGACCGGAAGAACAGGATCATTATCAGGAGTTGATCAAAACCACCGCGGTTATCAATCAGGCCAGGCACCTGGACAACAGGGGGCGCACGCTTTTTGTAAACATCCGGATTTCACCGCATGAATATCCGGGTGAAAAAGTTTATCTGGTGACCACCAGCGACATTACCCAGCGGCTGGAAACCGAACAGCAGTTGATTCAGGCCAGTAAAATGGCAACCCTGGGCGAAATGGCCACCGGCGTTGCCCACGAGCTCAATCAGCCTCTGTCGGTCATCAAGACGGCCAGCCGCTTTTTTATGAAAAAGATCCGCAAAAACGAAAAGATTAAAGACGATATTCTGTTGACCATGTCTGAGGAAATCGACACCTATGTTGACCGGGCCACCAAAATCATCAATCACATGCGGCAATTTGGCCGCAAATCAGACATCAAACTGGAAAAAGTCCAGGTCAACGCCATACTGGAAAAGGCACTGGAAATTCTGGGCCAGCAACTCAAAGTCCGTGGTATCGAGCTAACTCTGGAATTTGAGCAGGGGCTGCCTCTGATTATGGCGGATCCGGACCGCCTGGAGCAGGTGTTCATCAATTTGTTGATCAATGCCCGGGATGCCATTGACGAGCGCTGGCAATCCCAGCCGCATCCAAAAGACGCCAAAGCCATACGCCTGAAAACTAAATCCAATGCCGATGCGGTCACCGTAGAGGTGCATGATACCGGAACGGGGATTTCCGAGCACATTTTAGAGCGGATCTTTGAGCCCTTTTTTACGACCAAAAAAGTGGGGCAGGGCACCGGTCTGGGTCTTTCGATCAGCTATGGCATCATCCAGGATTGCAACGGCAGCATTCGGGCGGTTTCGCGCCAAGGTGAAGGGACCGGTTTTATTATCAGGTTTCCTATCGCCAAAGAGGAATGATGGACAAATCAATCTTACTGGTTGACGATGAAGAAGGGATTCGCAAAGTCCTCAGCATTGCTTTGGCGGATCTGGGCTACCGGGTGCACACAGCCGCCAACGGTGTCGAAGCCCTGCGGGTTTTCAAAGCCAAACAGCCGCCGATTGTGCTGACCGACATCAAGATGCCCGAAATGGACGGTATTGAACTGCTGCGCCGTCTAAAGGAAATGAGCCCGGAAACGGAAATTATCATGATAACCGGTCACGGCGATATGGACCTGGCCATCAAAAGCGTTAAATATGAAGCCACCGATTTTGTGACCAAGCCTATCAATGATGAAGTCCTGGAGATCGCGCTGAATCGAGCCGTTGAGCGCATTGCCATGCGCCAAAAGCTGAAAGAATACACCCAAAATCTCGAGCAGTTGGTGCAGGAAAAAAGCCAGCAGCTGGTTGAAGCCGAGCGGCTGGCCGCTGTGGGGCAAACGGTGGCGGGTCTGTCGCACGCCATTAAGAATATTACCGGCGGGCTTAAAGGCGGCGCTTTTGTGCTGGAGAAAGGCATCGAACTCAGTGACCAAAAGTATCTGATGCAGGGCTGGGAGATGATCAAGGGCAATGTCGATAAGATCACCAACCTGTCGCTTGATTTGCTCAATTATGCCAAAACCACTGATTTAAACATTCAGGCCTGTGATCCCTGCCAGCCGGCCCAGGAGGTGATTGATCTGATGCGCCCGCGCGCCCAGGAACTGGGAATCGATCTGGTCAGCGATTTTGATCCGGATATCAAAGATTGTCATTTTGATGCGGATCTTCTATGCCGCTGTCTGCTGAATATGGTGTCCAATGCCATCGACGCCTGCCGCAATAATGATCCGGACGGCCCGGGCAAAACCGTGACAGTTCGCACACGTAAAAGGCGCGGATGGGGAGTCGAGTATCAGGTGCTGGATAACGGCTGCGGCATGACGGCCAAAACCAGAAAGAAGCTGTTTCAGCATTTTTTTTCCACCAAAGGCTCTGAGGGAACCGGTATCGGGTTGATGATCAGTAAAAAAATCATTGATGCCCATAACGGTGTCATCAAAGTCGAATCCAAAGAAAATGCCGGCTCTAAATTTTTCATTAAGCTTCCGAAAATGCCCAATGGATGACTTTCTGATACAATACCGCCAGCTCGGCGACATGTTTGACACCTTTTCCATGGGGGTCATGGTCGTGGGGCCGGATCGCAAAATCATTTCTTTAAACCACTCCGCTGAAATTATCACCGGATTCAATGAATCGGACTTGCGCGGCAAGGACTGCAGCCAGGAATTGCTTGAACCGCTGTGTGGCGGCCATTGCCAGTATCTGGATGCCGTTGAAAGCGGTCGGCAGGCCGAACATGTCGATTTTGAGATCAGCGACCGCAATAAGGGAAAACAAAATATTACCCGCATCGTATCCCCGATCTACGGACCGGACGGCAACTCGCTGGGATGCATCGAGGTTTTTCAGGATCACACCGTCTTCAAGGATTTGCTTGAACGGGTCAGACACGATGACCGTCGCTTGAAAATTATTCTGGACAACCTGGATATTGGCTTGCTGACCGTCGATCGGGGCGGGCACGTCACTTTTTTTAATAACCGGGCTGAAACCATTACCGGGTTTAACCGCGGCAGTGTTCTGGGAAAATCCTGTAGTATGATATTTGGTAAAACCACCTCACTTGATATGCTGCTGTTTAAGGAAACCATTGCCGACGGACAGGCCCGTTCCACCGCAGAAGGCGAAATTAAGACCCGTGACGGGCAGGCCATACCCATCAGGGCCAATTACATGGCCCTTAAAAATGAAGATGGCCGCATCATCGGCGGTCTGGCGACGATTTCCGACCTATCGTTAAAATATCAATTCAACAGCGAAATCAGAGGGCGCTATACCTTTTACGACATGGTTGGCAAGGATCCGGCCATGCAAAAAATCTTTGAAATTGTGCCGGTGGTGGCGGCCAGCGACGCTACCGTTCTGATTGAAGGCCCCACCGGCACCGGCAAAGATGTTTTGGCCAAGGTCATTCATAATGCCAGCCAGCGTTCAAAGAAACCGCTGGTTAAAGTAAACTGTGCCGCCCTGCCGGACAATTTGCTGGAATCGGAGATGTTTGGTTACGTTAAAGGGGCTTTCACCGGAGCGGACCAGAACAAGCCCGGGCGCTTTCAGGAAGCAGATCGTGGCACCATTTTTTTGGACGAAATCGGAGACCTGCCCTTATCGCTGCAGGCCAAGCTGTTGCGGGTCCTGGAGGACAAGGAGTTTTATCCGCTGGGCAGTCGCAAGACCACGCGGGTGGATGTGCGCATCATTTCAGCGACCAACCAGAATCTGGAGCAGCTCGTCAAAGAAAAACGCTTTCGCGAAGATCTGTTCTACCGGCTCAATGTGATGCGACTGGACCTGCCTTCATTGAAAAACCGCAGGGGTGACATTCCCCTGCTCATTTCTCATATTTTAAAACGCCTGTGCGCCACACGAGACACAAGCGTTGAAAAAATTTCAAACGATGCGCTCGAGGTGCTGTTAAACCATGATTACCCCGGAAACGTCAGGGAACTGGAAAACATCATCGAGCACGCTTTGATTGTCTGCCGGGAAAACATCATCGAACGCCATCATCTGCCGCTTTCTCTTCAGGGCGATCTTCCCGCCCGTCTGCCGGAAGCACCAAAACCGTCCTTTGAGAAAAACATCCAATACAGCGAAAAAGCCCTGATTTTAGAAGCGCTGCGAAAACACAACTGGAACAAAGGTAAAACCGCCGCCGACCTCGATATGAACCGTTCCACCCTGTGGCGCAAGATGAAAAAATACGAAATTTCATCCTAACCCCCCACCGATCTGAATCAAATCCTGTCAAACCTGTCACATATTTTGCGTGAACATCTTCAAAAATAAAAATCTTTCCCTGAATTGATGCATATTGATGCATAAATGTTGCAATACGTTGCAATAACGCCATGCCCATTCGCTTCGATCTGAAGTGAATAGATAACATATTATAAAAACATCAAAAAAATGATTATGTAAAAACCTTTTCTTATCAGATAAGAATCTATCACTTTGTAATTCTCAAAAATACGTTGCAAATTTGCAACGTATTTAGGCCTCTCTGGATCTCTGAAAATTTCTCGCCCATATTTTAACCACCTGAAAATATTATAAAATTATTTATTATCAACGTTATTGTGGGTTGCTGGCACGTTTGATGCTCAAAGAGTGTTTAGTCACCACGGCGAAACACATATCGCAACACACGATGGAAACCTATTTGTGAACCCATGATTGTTATGAACGCTATCACCTTAAAAACAAACGGCACCATTCACTATGCGGGCAAAGCTGTCGACGCTGTACGGCTCGATTTGCTCAGTTGCCAGATTGCCCTTGAGGATGTGTACACCTTGAGAAGCTTTTTTAAGATGCTCGATAGATATGCGCTGTTTGCAAAGCTGAATGCATTTTTCCCCACCTTTACCGAGCAGGTTCAAAGCTGTCCGGATCAGGGCTGCGATACCGGTTTGCTCGACTATCTGGAATTCGGCAAAACGGTTGAGATGATCGGCGTTCCGGATAAGCGACTGGAAATATACAATTCCCTTTTTGGCGTCCACGCCAGAAAGACTTCTGAGATTAAATCCATGCAACTTGCCGGTCTGCTGGACGTGCCGCTCAAGCTCGGAAGGCTGAAGCACATTGTTTTTGGGGACCGTGTCGATATTTTCGAATTTGATACGGTCTACACGCTGTTCGAATTTATCGATGGGATTGCGTGGCAACTCAGTTTTCACGCCACCCCGGAACACTGCGCGCTAAGGAGGTAAGCGAAATGTTTAAAAAAATACTTTTTGCTACAACGGCTTCCCCCACCTGCGATAATGCCGCCAAAGTGGCCTTCGATCTGGAAATGAAGTGGGATGCGAAGCTTCACATTTTTCATGTCTTGGGCATCCCCAGTCGCGGCTATAGCCCCTTTGTTACCGACGTGAGAACCGGTGAGCTCACAGAGCCGGATCCGGACTATATCGAGTGGGTCAAAGAAGAAATGAAAAATACCTATGACACCCTGCTGGCCGACAGCGAGAACTCGGTCATTGAAGCTGCGGTGGGCGTTCCCTATCGGGAAATCTTGAGAAAGGCACGCAAGGAAGACATTGATCTCATTATCATGGGCTCGCACAGCCGGCAGGAGGATGTTGGCGCCACCCGTTACCGCAGCATTGCCGGCAGTACGATGCAAAAGGTTGCCAAGGCCGCCCGCTGTCCGGTGGTGATCATCAGCCGGCCATGCACCACCTGCTGGAAGTTGTTTTCCAATATTGTATTCGGCACCGATTTTTCCAAGGCCGCCGATTATGCTTACAAGTGGGCTTACGGCCTGGCCCGTGAGGTGGGGGCCAAACTGCACCTTTTCCATGCCTGCGAAATCAACACCGGCCCTGCCGGCGTTATCATGGGGCAGTCAGAGATTGAAGCGCAAATTGCAGCGGCCAGACAAAAAATTAAAAAGCGTTATGTCGCCAAGATGGATGGATATGACAACTACGATATCGAAGTCCGCGAAGGGATTCCGTATGTTGAGATATTGAAGTTTGCCCGTGAAAGGACCGGTGATTTGATCGTGATGGCCCACCATACCCGGGAAATTGATCCGGAAGAGGCGGAGCTCGGCAGCACGGTTGAGCAGGTGGTTCTGCGATCTGCCTGTCCGGTGGCCAGCGTCAATCATCCGGACAAAGTGGCTCATCTATAAATGCCGGTGACCGCAACGGCAGCTGTGAGGGTGGGGTTATTGTATGAAAAAGAAAACGGTTCTGATCGTAGAAGATGAATTGGATATGAGAATTTTCATATCCACGCTTCTTGAAACCAGCGGATATATGCCGGTTGTGACCCGGGATGGAACCGAAGGCATGCTCAAAGCCAGAGATGTTTATCCGGATCTGATCATTTTAGATGTCATGATGCCCGGCGAAGGTGGCGTGCAGATGTACCGGCAGCTGAAAACCGATAAAAACCTTTGCGATATTCCGGTGATCATGCTGTCCGCCGTTACTCAAAAAACCTTTGCACATTATCTCAATATGGTCAACGCGCGACTCAAGGATCCCATTCCGGATCCGGACGCTTACATTGAAAAACCGCCTGAAGCCGAGCAGCTACTCACAGTGGCAACTGCTTTGATCGGTTAGCAGCGCTGGGCTCAAAACGGTCGCAGTTAACAAAAGCAGGTAAACGGGTGGCCAAGGAAAGCCAAATTACGCAAACAGGAGTTGAACAAATGCTGACACGAATCGAATGGGATTGGGAACCTGGCAGCAGAGAAATTGCCGATATCAGCAAGTGGCAGACCCAATTTAACTGGGTCGAGGAGCCCTGCGTCAGTCCCAATGGCGAGCAGGTCGCTGCCATTGTCAACCTGGCCGAAGGTGAATTTAACGTCTGTGTGAATGGTAAGACCTGGGAGACGGTTTTCGATAAAATCTGGCATCTGCGTTTTGCGCCAGACGGTCGCCCGGTGGCTTTTGTGTCCGACACGGGAGAGTGGACCGTGGCAGTGGACGGCCGCACCTGGACGCATAAGTTCGGCTATGTGTGGGACATGATGTTCAGCCCTGACGGGCAAAACATCGCCGTTGCCGTCCAGCAGGATATGGCGTACGGCATGGCCTTAAATGACGTGATCTGGAAAAAAACATATTCCAATTTAACCAACCCCACACTTAGCCCTGACGGTTCGAGCACCGCAGCCACTGTTCAGGTGGCCGACTTTGGCGAAGGCGAAATTTATAAATTTCAAAAGGGTGTCTTTAGCGTGGCCCTGGACGGTCAAACCTGGGATACCGCTTTTGTCAATGTCTGGAAAAGCGCCATTAGCGCAGATGGTCAAAAGCTGGCGGCCGAGGTGCGGCTGAATCTCTATGACTACACGATTGCCGTTAATGGGACACCCTGGTCGCAAACATTTGATTGTGTCTGGGAACCCATTTTTCATCCGCAAAACAATGCCGTTATCGCTCCGGTCAGAAGCGGCGGTAAATGGTTGCTGGCACAGGATGGGCAGATCGTCTGGGATCGAAACTTTGTGCAGCTCTGGCACCCGATGGTCAGTCCCGACGGCAATACGCTGGCAGCGATTGTGGCGCCCAAATACGGCCGCTGGACGGTTGCCGTCAACGGTCGCCCCTGGTCGGTGACATTTAAAGATCAACTCAGCGAAGCGGTTTTCAGTCCGGATGGCAAACGTGTTGCAGCGTCAGCTAAAAGCGACGGGCGCTGGACCATTGTTGCCGACGGTGTCGTGTGGAAAAACCGCTTCGATAGAGTCTGGCCACCGATCTTTAGCCCCAGCGGTGAAACACTTGCCGCCAAAATTGAAAGAAACGGTCGATACAGCATTGCCGTCAATGATCACATCTGGGATCAGGTGTTTGACGCCGTGTGGGATCCCGTCTTCAGTCCTGAAGGCGATAAGATTCTGTTGCGCACACTCAATAATGATCGCTACGTGCGCCACGTTGTACCTGTCGAAGAGATTTTACACTAAAAGGGGGTTGCATGCACAGCATATACGCTTTTGTGAGTGGACCGCTGGCCTGGCTGGCATTTATCATTTTTATCGGCGGCTGCCTTTACCGGCTGATCAGCCTGATGGTACTGGTACACCGCAAAGAAAAATTTATCTACTCCTATATGAGCCTGAAATACAGTCTGCGCTCTATATTTCGCTGGAGCATGCCCTTTGCCACTGAAAATATGAGAAGGCATCCGGCGCTGACAATCGTTGCCTTTGCGTTTCACATTTGCCTGATCCTGACGCCGCTTTTTCTGCTGGCCCATGTTACCCTGGTCGAAGAATCCTGGAACATCAGCTGGTGGACGCTGCCCGAGGGGTGGGCTGAGATGATGTCGCTGATTGTCATTTTGGCCTGTGGGTTTTTTCTGATGCGGCGCCTGGTCAATCCGGAAGTTAAGTATGTGACGTCGGCATCGGACTACATCCTGCTGGCGATTGTGGCCGCACCGTTTATTACCGGAATTTTAGTCTACTACCAGTGGTTCGGGTATGAAATACTTTTGATCCTGCACATTCTTTCAGGAGAAATCATGCTGGTGGCCATTCCATTTACCCGGCTGAGCCACATGCTGTTTGCACCTTTGACCCGGGCGTACATGGGATCGGAATTTGGTGGGGTCAGACATGCCAAAGACTGGTAAGTCGAAAATTGAATATTGAATATTAAACCGCAGATATATGTGGCATTTATTCAATTCCTGATGACGTCGACATTCATTATTCCTTGTGCGGTGTTCTGCGGCTAACCAAAAACAATTTAACCAAAAGGAATCATGAAGAATGGCTGAAGCTGCGAGAAAGGAAGAAAAGAAGATAATCGATGAGGGGCTCGATGTTGGCGTGCAAAACCTGACCGAGGAACGAATAGAAAAAGTCATCACCCGTGTTTTAAAAGGTGAATCCGGCGCTCGACTTAAAGCCTATATCGAAACCTGCGTTCACTGTGGCCTGTGCTCAGAAGCCTGCCATTATTATCTTTCACATGACAAGGATCCGCAGTACTCACCGGTGGGAAAGGTGAAGCAAACCCTGTGGAAAATGCTCAAGGCCAAAGGAAAGGTCAGCGCCGAATTCATTAAAGACGCATCTGAGATTGCATCGACGCAATGCAATGTCTGCAAGCGTTGCGCCATGTATTGCCCGTTTGGTATCGACATCGCCTACATGATGCTGACCGTCCGGCGCATCTGTCATTTGCTGGGTGTAACGCCGCTTTACATTCAGGACACCGCCCACAGCCATGCGGTCACAATGAACCAGATGTGGGTCAAAGATGATGAATGGATTGATACGCTGCAGTGGCAGGAAGAAGAAGCCCAGGCCGAAATTCCCACCTTGCGGATTCCGTTAGAAAAAGAGGGGGCTGACATCATGTATTCGGTCATCGGGCCTGAGCCCAAATTTCAAGCCCAGCTGCTCTACCAGGCGGCGGTCATCATGGATGTGGCCGGGGTGGACTGGACAATGCCGGCCACACCCGGCTGGGATAACAGTGATATGGCCATGTATACTGGCGACAATGAGATCATGGGGCGCGTCAAACGGGCCCATTTCGAGACCGCCGCCCGTCTGCGCGTGAATCGGATTGTGATGGGTGAATGCGGCCATGCTTTTCGCTCGGTGTACGATATGGGCAACCGCTGGCTGGGCTGGCGCATGCCGCCCATTCCCATCGTGCATGCCATTGATTTTTATTATGAATTGATCAAAAACAAGAAAATCACCATCACCGAAAAATTCAAGGAGCCCGTTACCCTGCACGACCCCTGTAACGTGATTCGAGGCGGCGGTCTGGCCGAAAAGGCCCGTTTTGTGATCAATGCCATCTGTGAACAGCTGATCGAGATGCATCCCAACCGCGAACACAATTATTGCTGCTGTGCCGGCGGCGGGGTGATCAATTGCGGACCGCCCTACAAGATGACGCGCATGGACGGCAACCGCATCAAAGCCGAGCAGCTATTTGCAGCCAAGTCCAGGGGTGCCAAGATATTGATTGCCCCCTGTCACAATTGTCACAGTGGCCTTGAGGATATCAATCATCACTACGGGCTGGGGTATGAGGTTAAATTTATCAGCGATATTTTATATGATGTGATAGAAAAACCTTCATAAGGTTCAAAGGTTCTGCGGTTCAGATTAACCCTGAACCCTGAACGCCGAACCTATGAACCTGAATATTGGAAGGAGTTGGCATGATGAAAAAAAGGATATTTTTACTGATGGCGCTCCTGCTTGTTGGCGCGTTTCTGATACCCGCATATTCACAGGAAGATATGGAGGTGGTTGATGACGCGGGTTTTTCAAAAAAACAGCGCCCCTCGGCCGTTTTTCGGCACGATGAACACAACGAAAAAGCGGCACTGGAAGATTGTGCTGAATGCCATCATGTTTACGAAGACGGCAATAAATTGGAAGATGAGTCCTCAGAGGATCAAAGCTGTTCCGAATGCCATGATGAGGAGGGCTCGGGCGATATGCCCGGTTTGCGCAAGGCATTCCATACCAATTGCAAAGGCTGTCACCTTGCACAGGAAAAAGGTCCGGTGATGTGCGGTTCATGCCATGTCAGATAATCCTAAGTTGAGCGTTACAAATTTCAAAAAAGGAGTCTTTTTATATCTAATGAATTCTATCGATTTAAATTTTTTAAAATTTGAAACCCTACGGGATTGCCGATCTTACCGCATCTACTGTGTTAGATGTCGTCCCGCATAGTACACTATAGCGGGACGACATCTGCCTTGTAGCTGCGGCAACCTCGACAACCGCTCAATTTAGGTAAAAATTAAATCCGGATTGAAAACAAAACGCGCCATCCGGACCGAAGGAGAATGAGCCATGCCGAAGAAAATTCTAATTATTGACGATGACCCCGCTATCGTCCGATACCTTAAGGCGGTGTTTAGTGATAACGGCTATGCCACCTGCAACGCCTCCAGCAGCATGGAGGGGTTGGCGGTTGTCAAAGCAGAAAAGCCGGATCTGATCTGTCTGGATTTGCAAATGCCCGGTGAATGGGGCCCCCGCTTTTACCGCAATCTGCGCAAAGATAAAGAATTAAAAGACACGCCCGTGATTGTGATTAGCGGAATCGACGGTGACCATGCGGTTAAAGATGCGGTTGCATTTGTTAAAAAGCCCTTTGATCCGGAAAAACTCGTCGGGATTGTTAAAAACACGATTGGCTAGTGTGTCATACGAGAAATAACGGTTATTGAAAAATGCGGTCATGTCATTTCCTGAAAAGCGATATGATGTTAATGGTGCCGGTGACCCGATATTTGGGATTCAAAAAGGGAATGCGTCACACCTATTCGGGGATGCCCATCATCCCAAATCTCAGGTCACTGCGTTACTTTTTGGATAAATTTTCTGCAGATCGCTTTTCAGAAAATAACATGACCTTTTGGCAGCATAATCGTAATAAATATGTGTTAAAAACAGTTTTGACCCATCACATTCTGGCTGTTGATTATGAATAACAAATTATTGATCGTTGATGACGAAGAAGGCATCCGCAAGGTCCTCAGCATTGCGCTAACCGACAGCGGGTATACGGTTTTTACCGCCCGGGACGGAAAAGAGGCCCTTGATATCTTCCACAAGGAAAATCCGCCGATCGTGCTGACCGACATTAAAATGCCCGGCATGGACGGAATCGAGCTTTTGAAAACCCTGAAGCAGGAAAGTCCCGACACCGAAGTGATTATGATAACCGGCCACGGCGACATGGAGTTGGCGATTAAAAGTCTCAAGTATCAAGCCATCGATTTTGTCACCAAACCCATCAACGACGATGTGCTGGAAATTGCCTTAAACCGGGCACATGAAAAGATTCGCATGCGGCAGCAGTTGCGGCAATATACTGAAAATCTTGAATCTCTGGTGCGTGAAAAATCTGCCAGGCTGGTCGAAATTGAACGGCAGGTTGCCGTCGGGCAGGCGGTTGAAGGGCTATCTTCCGCCATGCGTGCTATGGCCCTGGATCTGGAAGGCGGTTTAACTTATTTTAACGAAATGCCCTGCTATGTCTCCATTCACAGTCCGGAGCTAAAGGTGGTGGCTGTCAATCCATTGTACCGGGACCGCCTGGGCGATAAGGTCGGCTGTAAAAGCTGGGAAATCTATAGCGGGAAAACCGGCACCCGGGGTAATTGTCCGGCCGGCCAGACCTATACCAGCGGCAAAGGACTTCGCACCCGGGCAATTGTTAAGACCGTAAGCGGTGAGAACGCACCGGTTATGGTCAACACCGCACCCATTCGAAATCAGGACGGTGATGTTGAGCTGGTTGTGGAGATATCGGCCGATATAACCGAAGTCAAACGCCTGCAGGATGAATTGGATCGCAGCCGGCAGCGCTACCAGCAGCTTTTTGATGAAGTGCCCTGTTATATCTCGGTGCAGGACCGCCAATTTCAGCTGACGGCAGCCAATCGACGCTTTAAAGAGGATTTTGACGTAAAACAGGGGGCTTTTTGCCATGAAGTCTACAAGCATCGGGTCGAGCCGTGCCCGAACTGCCCGGTGGTCAAAACTTTTGAAGATGGTCGTTCTCATCACTCGGAGATGGTGGTCACGGCCAAATCCGGCGAGCGTTACAACGTTTTGATCTGGACGGCGCCCCTGCGCAACGCCAGCGGCGAGGTCACTCACGTCATGGAGATGTCCACCAATATCACCCAGATTCGCGAGCTGCAGGACCATCTGTCTTCACTGGGGTTGAAGATCAGTTCCATATCACACGGGATCAAAGGCCTGCTGACCGGGTTGGACGGCGGTATGTATCTGGTGGAGTCCGGGTTTGCCGGGGACAAGCCGGAACGCGTTCAAGCAGGGTGGACGGATGTAAAAACGGTTGTCGATCGTATTCGCAAGCTGGTTCACAACATTCTTTTCTTTGCCAAGGAAAGAGAGCTCAAACGATCGCCGATTGATGGCCTGAACTTTGCCGAAGATGTGGCGGCGACAGTTGAAGCCAAAATAATGATAAATGACATCGACTTTATCCGTGACTTCGACGAAACAATCGGCACACTGAATATCGATGCGGGCGTCGTGCGACTGGCGCTGATCAATATTTTGGAAAATGCGCTGGATGCCTGCCTCGAAGATCAGGCCGACAAAGAGCATCAAATCGTTTTTCGGGTTCAGCAGAATACCCGGCAGGTCATTTTTGAAATTCAAGACAATGGAATTGGAATGGATCAGGAGACGTATGAAAACTTGTTTACCCTGTTTTTTTCCTCCAAAGGGAACAAGGGAACGGGGCTGGGACTTTTTATTGCCGATAAGGTCATCGACCAACACGGTGGAAAAATCGGCGTTGAATCGAAACCCGGGCACGGATCGAAATTTAAGATATCGATTCCGAAAATGGCACCGAAATCGAAACAATCCAAGGAGAAAAAGGAATGAAACTAATCGACATCGCACCTGTAGAGAAATGGCTTGAACTCGAACAAAAAATTAATGAGCGTTCCGGCCTAAATGCTTCGGTATTTGACGTGCAAGGCGTGCGCATTACCGAATTTAAACGCTGGGCGAACAAACTCTGCCCGCTTATAAAGTCCGATGAAAAAGGCCAGAACTATATCTGCGCTGTGGCGCATCAAAATATAGCCGCCCAAGCTGAGCGCACCCGACAGCCGGTCATCTCGGAATGTGATGCCGGGCTGATGAAACTGGTCGTTCCCATATTTGTCGATGGTGAATTCTTGGGGGTTGCCGGTGGTTGCGGTTATGTTTTAGGCAACGGCGAGGTTGATTCGTTTATGGTCAATAAAACCATCGGCATCGACAAAGAAAAACTAAAGGATCTGTCTGCCGACGTTCCGGTGATGACAATGGAACAGGCAAAGACGCATACCCGGTATATCCGCAATGAAGTCGATCAACTTGTAAAAGCGTTTGAAAAAATGGCATAAAAACGAAAGCATGACATGTAAATGAACTGGCCCGCAAAGCCTCCGCTGTGCACAAAATAAAGATATGCCTTTCCAGATATTGACTTTTACTTCGGCGTGCACATATTCTCCATATTGCGAATTTTAGAATTTTATTAAGCCACTTGCAACTCTACGTTAACCTGGAAACCCATTAACCCAAAAACCATTTTATCTGCGCTTGTGAAAGGAGGATGCCATGTCCGTTGCTAAAATAACCGAAATTTCTGCTTCATCTAAAAAGAGCTTTGATGATGCCCTCAAAGTCGGAGTCAAACGTGCCAACAAAACATTAAAGAATGTGAAAAGCGTGTGGATTAAAGATCAACAGGCGGATATCAAAAATGGTAAGGTAACCGAATATAAAGTTCTTTTGAAGGTTACATTCGTGCTGACAAACTAACGCTGTTTTTTCGGAAGGGTTTCCAAATGATCAAGCGTTTGAAACCCGTTGCGCTATCCGAATTCAAATCAGAAGGGATCCGTCCCGGGGCGGATCCCTCTTTTATTTTTTACCTGATACGAGATCAAAGATGAAAAAACGTCTTTTGCTTCACTCCGATTTCCGTTTGGGAATATGTGCCCCGGCTTCGTAAATAAACAGGGCGCGAAACCCGTTTCCAAAATCACCACCTGAAATAAAAAAATCATTGGCGCAAACGCCAGCCGGGTGCAAGCAGACGACCTTTCTGACCTGTCGCCATTGCGGACCTGCTTTAAAAAATAACGGGGAGTGTGATCATCATTTTTATATGATCACTGCTCCCCGTTAGTTGTAAAAGCTTATAAGGGACTACCGTTTTCTTCGGGTGGTCGCCTTTCTGGCAGCCGGCTTTTTCCTGGCAGCCGTTTTCTTTCTTGCCGCCGGTTTTCTCCTGGCGGTTGTTTTTTTTCTGGCCGTGGTTTTCTTTTTGGCGGCCGGTTTGCGTTTAGCGGTTGTTTTTTTTCTGGCTGTGGTTTTCTTTTTGGCGGCCGGTTTGCGTTTAGCAGTTGTTTTTTTCCTGGTGGTGGTTTTCTTTTTGGCGGCCGGTTTGCGTTTAGCGGTTGTTTTTTTTCTGGCTGTGGTTTTCTTTTTGGCCGCCGGTTTGCGTTTAGCGGTTGTTTTTTTCCTGGTGGTGGTTTTCTTTTTGGCGGCCGGTTTGCGTTTAGCGGTTGCTTTTTTCCTGGCTGTAGTTTTCTTTTTGGCGGCCGGTTTGCGTTTAGCGGTTGTTTTTTTTCTGGCCGTGGTTTTCTTTTTGGCGGCCGGTTTGCGTTTAGCGGTTGTTTTTTTTCTGGCTGTGGTTTTCTTTTTGGCCGCCGGTTTGCGTTTGGCAGCTGTTTTTTTCCGGGCCGTGGTTTTTCTTCTGGCAGCCGGTTTACGCGCCGTGGTTTTCTTTCGGGTTGTCGGTTTTTTTCTGGTGGTTGTCTTTTTCTTTGCAACAGGCATGGCAATCTCCTTCTAAAGATTGATTTTGGGGCAGGGCTGGCTGCCTCTTTAATTATATCTAAAACGAAACAAAGCTATCTTGTGTAAGTAGAAATTATAATATACAATATGTTGTAGGTCAACGGTTTTTTAACCGTTGAATCGGTCTAAGCCTATAATTCACAAAATTGGATGCACCAGAGGCGCCCTGTTATTCTGGCAGGTTGCCATGGCTCTCGGCAAGTATACATACCGGGCAACAACCGCCCTGCGCAATCGTGCTTGCCTTAAGTATTCGAGATTAACCAGCGGACGATATAGCTTAGCAGGAAGGCTGCCATCAATCCCCCGCACCAGAGCGCCGCAAACCATACCCACTGCCGCCGCTTATCAGTAGCTGCTTTCATGAGATGCTTTTCCCCTGAAGAGATAGTAGCAGTATCCCACATAAAGAAGAATCAACGGCAGCATAATGGCAGTGCCGATCAGCAGCAACGACTGTGATTCCGGTGCTGCTGCTGCCTGCCGAAACGTAATCTTGAAGGGCACGATATACGGCCACATGCTGATGGCAATACCGAGATAGCCGGTCAGAAAAACACCGAAGCTCAGCAAAAACGGCCGTATCTCTCGCTCTGTGTGCAGATCGCGCCAGATAACGATCAACATGATTAAACTGGCCGCCGGGATGGGTAGCAGAAAAAAGAAGTTGGGCAGGCTGAACCACAGCGATCGAATTTCTGGATTCATGATCGGCATGCTGATGCTGACGGCCGCCAGAAACAAAGCCACAAAGCCGATCGCATAGGAAGCGCTTTTGCGTGCCCAGGTCTGGGTTTCACCATCGGTTTTGACCACCAGCCAGGTGCCGCCCAGTAAAGCATAACCAAACACAACCGCAACACCGGTCATGATACTGTAAGCGTTTAGCCAGTCAAAAGCCCCGCCGGCGTAATTGCGGCCTTCGACTTCGATTCCCTGTACGATAGCGCCGATAATCACCCCCTGCATCAGGGCCGTCAGAAGGGAGCCGAAATGAAAAGCATAATCCCAGATGCGGCGGTATTTGCCCGTGTCTTTAAAGCGAAACTCAAATGCAACTCCCCGGAAGATAAGCCCCAACAACATAACGATTATCGGGATGTAAAGCGCCGGCATCAGGACCACAAATGCCAGTGGAAAAGCGGCCAGCATCCCGCCGCCACCCAGGATCAGCCAGGTTTCGTTGCCGTCCCAAAACGGAGCGATTGAATTCATCATGCGGTCCCGGCAGCGGTCGGTGGGTGCGAACGGGAAAAGAATACCCACTCCCAGGTCAAAACCGTCCAGCAGTATGTACAGGAAAATGGCGGTGGCAATGAGCCCGAACCATATCAGCGGCAAATCTACCAGACTTTCAAAACTAAACATTTTGGCCTCCTTTCTCACCGGCCATATCGGTGACAATTGGAGGTTTGTCAACCCCATGATCACCGTAAGCTTGTGGCTCGCCCTCGGGGCCTTTGCCGATCAGTTTTAATATGTAGTAACTGCCGGCACCGAACACGAAAATATAGACAATCACAAAGGCAGTCAGGGAAATGGCAATAGAAGTGCCCATTACCGGGGAGGTCGCATCTGATGTTCGCATCAGGTTATAGACGATCCAGGGCTGCCGGCCCACTTCGGTTACAAACCATCCGGCCAGCACGGCGAGAAAGCCGGCCGGTGTCAGGGCCATGCACCAGACCTGAAACCAGCGCGTGTCAAACAGACGCTTCCTGATATATAAAATGATGGCGAGTACGCCGGTTGCAATCATCAGTACGCCAATGCCCACCATCAGGCGAAAGGCCCAGAATACCAGCGCCACCGGCGGGCGCTCGTCTGGCGACCACTCTTTAAGACCCTTGACTTCACCGTCAAGGTCGTGGGTCAGGATCAGACTGGACAACTTTGGGATTTCGAGGGCGAATTTGGTGGTTTCCGCTTCCTGATCCGGCAAGCCAAAAAGGGCCAGGGGCGCACCGCGTTTAGTTTCCCACAAACCTTCCATGGCGGCCACCTTGGCCGGCTGGTGCTCGAGTGTGTTGAGCCCGTGAAGATCACCGAACAACCCCTGCATCGGGGCTACGAAAATGGCCATGATCATGGCCATGCCAAACATTACCCGGGCATGCTGCACATGGCGTTGTCGCCACAGGTAATAAGCGCCGATGCCGGCCACCGTAAAGGCGGTCGTCAAATAAGCAGCGGTGACCATATGCACAAAACGGAAGGGAAAAGAGGGATTAAAGATTATTTCCAGCCAGCTGGTGGGATACAGCAAATCATCCTGGCCTACCCGAAATCCCTGCGGTGTTTGCATCCAGCTGTTAGCAGATAGAATCCAAAAGGCTGAAATCAAAGTCCCGACTGCAACAATGATGGTTGAGGCAAAGTGCATTTTAGGGCTGACACGATTCCAACCAAACAACATCACCCCCAAGAACGAGGCCTCTAAAAAAAAGGCCGTCAAAACTTCATAGCCCAGCAACGGCCCGATCACATTGCTGCCGGCGTCGACGAATCTCGACCAGTTGGTGCCGAACTGAAACGGCATGACCACACCGGAAACCACGCCCATGCCGAAGGTGACCGCAAAGATCTTAACCCACATGCGGTAGACATCGGCGTAGACCTGATTGCCAGTTTTAAGCCAGCGCCATTCGAGCATCGCCAGCCAGCTGGCCAGCCCGATGGTAAAGGCTGGAAAGAGAATGTGAAATGAAATGATGAACGCAAATTGAATGCGGGCCAAAAAGGTGGGATCTAGATTCTCAAACATAAGCAGCTCCCCGGGATTAAAAGGTACCGATATGGTTCAGACTGTAAGAATCTAAGGTAATGCTATACAATCATGTGTCAATAGAATAGTGTTGGCTTTTATCGAAGTTGTTTTTTAAAGTCAATACTGACGCTTAAGCCCTGTCAAATAAGGTCATTAAAACGTAGAGCAACAGGATACTGCCCGGAAACACAAGCACAGCGATCGCCCAATCAGCCCATGAAGTCGGTTTAACATTTCTTTTAACGATTAGCGATTCGTCGATGTGTGTTCGGTTTTTTCTGACAAAATCCTGAGCATAATGGGGCATGACCTGGTCGGCCATGTATCTTTTGAAGTCTTGATCGATGCGTTCGGCGGATACGGACCAGCCTTCGGCGGATTTATGAAACAAATCATATTCCGTCTGCCCGGTGGCCAGGGAAATCATATATAGTGAGTTTTGGCGTGCCTTTAACTCATCCCGGCTGTCGTTTTGAAATTTGCGAACCATATACCAGAACAGGTATCCCACCAGCAGCAGTGCGCAGATCCCGGCAGTCAAGTGAAAACCGGATGCATGCCGGGGCGATTCGATCGCCTCGTTTTCAATTTGCATTAGCTGCATCTGTGACATTGCATTAATATTTTCCGGCCGGTCCACCGGGCTGGCCAATAGAAAAACCGCCATGCCCAGCATTCCCAGCAAAATTGCGGCATAAATACTTCTGAATGTTTTCGTTTTATTCATTTCGGCACGTTCCTTTTAAAAGCTGTGTATCGCCAAATACTCAAAACATCGAATGGCAATTCCAAACTCAGTAAACTTCACAAATCTAAGACGCGAACGATGTGATTCAGGTAAAGTTCGGTATAAAACAACTGATTTGCAGGCAATACTTATGTTTTCCAGAATATGCTTGTCATCAAACAGCATTTTGTCAACCATGGCTCTTGTTTCGGTGCTGTATGAAACAGTATCGGATTTCTGCGAAAAGAGGAGACCATGATATTTCCCATTCCAGCGGACAATTTTATTCTGCGGGATGTGAAAGGGTATAGTGGCACGATTTGAATTTATTTATTTAACCCATTGCCATATAAACGGGATCTGATCTTTCGTTACGCCCCCTTATGCATGAGTTTGCACGATGCAGTCGTTGATGATTCATGTAGCGCTCGAATTAACAAAACTTCCTGATGCCTCAATTATTTTGATACGCGTATCACCGCATCATTCCTAAAACAGGTGCGCAAAGCGGCCAGATCGCTTTTGATCCTGCGGGCGCGACTAGATTGAAACCGGATATGTGAGGGTTTCACACAAGATCAGGAAAAAACAAATCCCTTTTTCAAGCATGTCCGAACAGGTCCTTTGCTCTCCGATGACATTTTGATTTTCGGTATTAACTTATCAATTTAATTGGACACTTCTTAATTGGACACTCGAGCAAGGTGGAGCCATCCTGTGATGTACATTGATACTTACAAAAGCCTAAGCCCGTTAAGGAACAAGTTTAATATAGCGCTATTACTCTCGATTGTGATCATCTTTCTCATTTTATCGACGGGGTCGATTGGGTTCGCCGTCGAGCAGTCAGCAGACATTGAAAAGCGCCATATGATTGAGAAAATGTATCTTAACTATCAGGCCAAATTTTCTGAAGTGGCAGATATTGATTCTTCCATGGCCGCACAGCTCGCCATGCAAAAGAATGTTCTTTTTATCGACGCGCGCGAACAAAATGAGCAGCGCGTATCGATGCTGCCCGGAGCAATCACAGCCAAAACCTTTTTGAAAAATTATGAAAAATACAAGGATCATACAAAAATTGTTTACTGCACAGTTGGCTACCGCAGCGGTAAATTTGCCCAGAAGCTCAGTAAAAAAGGCATACAGATCTACAATTTGCGCGGCGGTATTCTC
>JAHEIW010000211.1 GCA_024639185.1 Deltaproteobacteria bacterium
TTTTGACAACCACTATAAAACTGCTGATCTTGGGCGCTGATGTCAGGGTATTGATTCAGCAGGGAGGTTTTAGATGCCTGCAGGTGCAGAAAACCGTTTTTCGGAAAGATATTGGCTGACGGCAGCCATTAAATTTGCCAGCATAAAAAGTGAGGCTCTTGGCAAAGCGATGATTATGAATTGCAGCGAGGGTGGCGCTTACTTTGAAGCTGAGGCAGACCTGCAGCCTGGAACCCCGGTTTTTATCGCCAACGCCGATGACAGCAAATTTTTCCGGGCAAAAGTCATCTGGCGTCGAGAATTAAGCCGTTTGGATATCAAAAAATTTGGCATTGGCATTCAATATCTGGATCCCACCGTCGCGGTCTAACCGCATCGCTTGATCACCATCCTGCCACGCCCCACTTCCATTTGCCTCAATAAAAAGATGATGATGGCGGCTACAGCTATCAGCACGGCCCATAGCGTGTTAACGGGCGAACCGGCATCTGTCGAGTCGATAAAGCAATTCGAGCTGCTACCGCTGTTGCCAGTGCCCCCACCGTTTGAATCATCGATAAGCGCAATCATTTGAAATACAAAAGCGGCACCGGCATTTACCAGGATGGCGCTCAAATCAACATCCGGACCCCCGATGATAAGCGTATCACACGCTACGACAACCGAGGTGCCAAAGGCTTCATTGGCCATGGCTTCCGATGCGGTCAGCCGGGTCCGCAGGTCAAACAGGCCGGTGTCAGGGTCGCGCCTGAAATCATAAGCGGCACCGGCATTGACCCGCATGACCATGCCATCCGGTGGCAGGTCGACTCCCGGAGCGCCGACCAGAGCCATATTGCCGGCCAGACTCACGGCACTGCCGAATGCATCGCCGGCGGTTGCATCCCCAAGTTCCAGTTTCTGCAGCTCGGTCCACGGATTGGCAGCGCGGGTGGGGTCACGCGTAAATATGTAAACCACCCCGGCTGCGATCACACCGGTGACATCCGCCTGGGGTGCACCGATAATGGCCGTGTTGCCAAACACAGCAACAGAACTTCCGAACTCATCTCCCGGGCTGGCATCCGAAGCGATCAGCTTTTGCTGGCGGGTCCAGCTGTTATCATCCGGATCGCGCACGAATACGAAAACCGCCCCGCCGCCATCTTCAAACGGCGCCCCGACCAGAGCCGTATCGCTGTTGAGGGCCACCGCCGCACCAAAATTATCACCGATGTTCTCGTCACCGCCAGCGGTCAGCTTTTCTGTTTGACTCCATTGATCGGGCGCCGCTTCGTCCGGATCGCGGCTGAAAAGATAGGCAGCACCCGCATTTGATATGCCGTTCGGATCGTCAGCGGGCACACCGATCAGGATGATGTCAGCGTCAATTGCCACGGCAGCGCCGAAATTGTCCGAGGCGTTCACTTCGGCGCCGGCCGTTAATTTAACCGCCTGATCCCAGTTACCGCTAACCGAATCCCGGTTGTACACATAGGCGCTGCCGGCATCGGCATCGCCGCCAATATCGTCAGCGGGCGCCCCGCTGATGGCAATATCAGCATCGACGGATACGGCCGTGCCCAGATTATCAGATGCGGCCTTATCACCGGCTGTCAGGGTTTTTTCATCATCGAAAACCTGGGTGTCCGGATCGCGCTCGAAGGCCGACACTGCACCGGCATCGACATCGCCTGCCGGATCGGCTTCCGGAATTCCGATCAACGACGTATCCCCGCTGAGGCCCACCGCGCTGCCAAATCCGTCATTTGCGTCTGCACCGGCGGCGGTGAGGACATCGGTCTCCTGGAAAAATTCAACCGATAGCGGTTCAAGGACAAACGCAAAAGCAGCGCCGGCGGAAGTGGCTGTGCCCTGACTTCTTTTGGCAGATCCAATAATTGCAGTCCCAGCGTCCAGGCCAACCGCCCCGCCGAATTCGGCCAGGGCCACCGGATTGCTGCCGGCAAATTCCTGTTGCTGGCGCCAGTTGCCGGTAAGCGCTTGGCGGACAAATAGATATGCCGCGCCGGCGTCCGTCGCGGTAAAAGACCGTGTTCCGGGGCCGCCCATCAGTGCCGTCGAGCCGTCTATAAAAACAGAAGTGCCAAGTAAAGCATCGGAGACCGCGACCCTGGCCCGTAGAATCTGCTTCTGGCTAAAATCAGCAGACGCTGATTCGCGGGTGAATACATAGGCCGCCCCGGAGTCAACAAAACCGGCGAGATCTGCCCGCGGCGCACCGGCGAGGATTGTATTCGCATCTATCGACACAGATTGCCCCAAACGGTCGCCCGCCTGGGCGTTACTGGCGGTGAGTTTTTGACGTTGCGTCCAGGGATTTAAAAACATAGATTGATCCCGGGTAAAAACATACACGGCGCCGGCATCAAAAACGGTACCCAGGTTAACCAGCGGTGCGCCCACGACAATCGTATTTCCATTTAGCGATACGGATCTGCCAAACTCGTCTTCGGCGGCCGCATCGGCGGCGGACAGCTTTTGCTGCTGGGTCCAGGGAACGGCCTGATCATCCGGATTGCGGGTAAATACATAGACGGCACCGGTGGCAGTTGCAGTGCCGTCATCTTTACGGGCGGCGCCAACCAACAGGGTATGTCCCTCCACATACACTGAGCCACCCAATAAATCCAAGGCCGCAGCATCGGCAGCGGTCATTTTCTGCTGTTGGGTCCACGGGTTGTTGGCGGCCGTTGGATCCCGTGTGAACACATACACCGCTCCAGTATCAGGCGTAATGCCCAAATTGGCCTGGGGCGCCCCGACAACGATTGTATGTCCGTCTATGTCAACCGCGCTGCCGAAGTTGTCCTCGGCGGCCGCATCCGAAGCCGATAATTTTTGTTGTTCGCTAAAAACACCGGTGGACGGATCCCGCACAAATACGTACACCGCGCCGGCATCGGTGGCGGTTCCCGAATTCACCAGAGGTGCGCCGATTACAATCGTGTCGGCGTCGATGGCCACCGCATCACCGAACTGGTCTTCAGCAGCCGCATCCGAGGCGCTCAACGATTGTTGGCTGCTAAAGATCGGATCGATGGTCACCGGAAAATGTGCCCCGGCGGTTTCAACCGATATGCGCAGACGATTGCCGGATAATTGAAACCGGGCCGGCAGAATCTGATGGTTGGCATCAAAGGCCAGCAACTGATTGTAGTGCATTTGAACCTGGCCGGCGGCATCCATGAAATCAATCCCGTCGGCTGTTTGTTCAGGAATCAAATCGCCCCCTATTTTAAAATGCAGCTCGAAATTGCTCTGGGTGATTGATTCGTCCGCTGTTGCCGGACCGCAGTATCCACGTTTCAGATAAAAGCCCTGCTCGATGCCCAGCGGCGTATTGATAAACCATTCGCTCAAATCGGGGTCGTGGCGCACCTCTACCCTGACGCCGTTAATTCGAGCACGGTAAGACTTTGGGGTTTGTGTGTGGCCATTGAAACCATAATGCAAAAGCTGCATGCTCAATGTAAATCCGTTTGCAGCCGTCATCCGAACACCATTATGATCGATACGGGCATCCAGACGCTGCACCGGATTATGTATTTTGACCTCCCCGCTGTGCATCCGGCCGGGGCGCCATTCATCGGGCAGCTGCTCTGAAACCGCCTGCAGGACCTGTGGCAGCTCGGTGTTTAAAGCCGGTTTAGCGCTTGCAGGTTGGGCGCCTAAAGCGGCGAACAGTATAAGCCCAACAAATATGGAAGTTTGCAATACAACCGATTGCCGCTTCAAATTAAAAAGCAGAAAGTTGACAACCATAACACACCTCTTGTTAATGAGATCATTTTGCCTGTTGTATCCCGGGGATCGCAACGCATACCCAAAAATTCAATCTGACGGATTGAAAGAGCGGACATATGCCCACTCGAGGCAAATATTTGTGGCGGAAATGATTCCTCAGGGAATACCGGAAGTAGTGTGAACTTCTTGGATTTTTGTAAAATGGCGATTGGCAGGTATCATAAAAGCCATAGTTCAGCCGAATTGTCAACTCAAATAACGGCGCCAACTATACATCTATCTACTCTATATATCTATAAATATTGAACTTACTGAAATCAGAGACCTCGCTCAGGTATGCAGACAAAGAGCCCCGCTGCCGCACAGGGCTTTCGGGGCGTTTAAAAGGTTCAAGGCAGGCTGAGTTAGGGGCGCGCGTTGCGCCGCTGGCGGTAGTTTCGATTGAACTGTTGCGGATTTTCCGCATTCTGCCGCGAACGCCGGCGATATTTCTCTCGCAGCCGGCGCTTTTTCTCAGGCGACAGATTTTGCCATTTTTTTCTTTTCTCGAGCAACCGCCTGCGCTGTTCGGGGGTCATGTTTTCAAATCGGCGGCGGCGCTCGCGAATGCGCTGTTTTTCAGATTCACTTAAGTTTTTCCAGCGCTGATATCTTTGGCGGACAGAACGGCGCTCGGACGGCTTTAGCTGCTGGTAGCGCCGCCAGTTGTTCCGAATTCGATTCTGCTTTTCCGGAGGCAGCTTTTTAAAGCGTTCATACCGGGCTTTAATCCTGGTTTTTTGTTCCGGCGTTAGCTGTTTCCAGCGTTTCAGGCGCTGGCGATATTGTTGTTTTTGTTCGGGGGACAGGTTTTGCCATTTTTGGCGTGCGCTTGATCGATCCGACCCGCTCTGAGCCCATAAACGAGACGCCTGATCAGATCGCGCCCTCCCCGGCTGAATCTGCTCTGCGGGCTGATTAAGTTCTGACCAAAGGCGCTCAACCAATAAGGGCTCCTTGAGCCCGGGTGATGCCGGGGCTGCTGTGGTTGACGGGATTAACACTACACCCGCCAGCAGAATGGCAAGACCGTAAAGCGAGATTTTATGCCACAGTTGTCTAAATCTCATCGTCCTCTCCAATCTCGGTCATCGTTTCCAGCAAATCTAAATCTTCTTCTAAAAGGTCCAAATCCTCTAAAATTTCTAAAATTTGAATAACCTCTAAATCTTCATCTGTGATCACTTCATCCTGGGCAACACCGACGCAGGCGTGCGATAAGACCAGGGTCGCTACGGCTAATATGATTTTTTTCAGATTCATGCAGACATCTTCCAAACGAGCGGGTCCATTCAAGAAGCCTCCGGTCCATTCAAGCTTTCGATAATTTCAAAATCTGTAAAAAAGTCAAATTCCTGAATAATCTCAAAATCTTCTACCAATTCGATATTGGCAAACATTTCCAGTTCAATCTCAGCCAGCGCCGTCAAAGCTGCCGGCATCTGCGGTTTTTGCAGATGCACAAAGACGGTGATAGCACAAATCAGCAAAACGATTGCGGCAG
>JAHEIW010000073.1 GCA_024639185.1 Deltaproteobacteria bacterium
CTTTCATGGGCAGCATCACCGCATCACCCTCGGCCATGTGGACGATAAACAGGGCATCGACATCCTTAAGCGTCACCTTCAGCGTCTGGTTATCGGGGGTTTCGATTTTCTCGATGACCCGGAAAAATTCAGGATGGGCGTTTTTGGTATTTTCAGCCGCGCCGCGTTCAATGTTCCATTTGGCGACCTGGGCATTGAAAGATTCCCCATTGTGAAACGTGACCCCCTGGCGCAATTGAAACGTGTAAACCTTGCCGTCCGCTGAAACATCCCATTGAGTGGCCAGGCCGGGCACAAACGTGCCATTGCGGTCGACTTTTACCAGCCCCTCCATGATGTTGGCATATACGACCCGATCAATGGCGGCTGATGCGCTTGCTGTCGGATCAAGCCCCGGCGGTTCGTCTCCGACGCACAGTACCAGGTTACCGCCGCGTTGTGGTCCCGCCATTTTTTCGCTGAATTTCTCGAGTCTTTCGGCCATTTCATCAACCATCCTGGATAGTTGATCGACTTTTTCAGTCAATTGGTCGACTTGCTCGCTTAGCATGTTCAGTTTGTCTGCATCTGCACTTTTTTCGGCAGGTTTTTCACAGGAAACCAATAAAAAGCCTGTCAATAAAAGCACAAAAGACAACAGAAAAAGCTTCCCCCAATTCCACTTGATCATTGTATTCCCCTCCATTTTTATTGGTTAAGAGATGCTATTGCTTTTTAAGATCGCAGAAGGCCGTCATGCCGGCCATACTTTTAGCTGTAAAGATGGCTCTAATAATGGCCCGTGACAGGCAATTTGCGGCAGTGTGACCGATGTCGGTGACCGCCTGGGCCTGGGCAGCGCTAAAAAATCCCGTCGCTTGCGGTAAATTCATTTTGCCGGTGGCCATGCAAAAGATGGTGTCGCCGTCAAACATCGTATGCGCCGGGCGAATGGCGCGCCCCATGCCATCATGGGCCATTTGAGCGACTTTGGCGGCCTGGGTCTTGTTTAGAATGGCATCGGTGGCAACCACGGCAATGGTGGTGTTTTGGGCCGGAGCGCTTACAGGCAGCGGCGGCAGCTGAACGGCCCGTTTGCCCTGTGGGCCGAATTCCTGCTCAATTTCCTGATCAACTTCCCAGGGCTGTCCGGTAATCGGATCGATGACCGAGCCGCCCGAATTAACGGCTGCTAAAGCGGCCACGGTGATGCCCGAATCCAGAATGCGGCTGGCAGTCCCCAGCCCTCCTTTGATGCTGCCGGACCATGCACCGGTTCCGGCCCCCACGCACCCGCAGGCGACCGGACCGTCGGCAGCTGCCTGACAGGCCTTTTGGCCCCATTCGGCGTCAAAAGGCGGTACAAAATCAGGTCCGCGATCAAGATCGTATAAAACCGCGGCCGGAACTATCGGAGCGACATATCCCTTGTCCAGCGGGAATCCGACGCCTTTTTGCGCCAGCCAGCGAACCACCCCGTCAGCGGCTGCCAGACCATAAACGGAACCTCCGGAAAGGACAACCGCCTGTGCTTTATCTACCAGATTCGTCGGCGCCAACAGATCGGTTTCGCGCGTACCGGGCGCAGAACCGCGCACATCGACACCGGTTACGGCGCCTGCGGCACAAATCACCACCGTGACACCGCTGGCGGCATCTGTGCGCGTGTAATGCCCCACTTTAATGCCGGCCACATCTGTCAATCCGTTATGTTTTCCAATGCGAGTCACATCAAATCCATTTTACCGACACGTTCTTCAAATCCGCCATGTCTTACGATAAATGAATGTTCTTTATAACCAGAAGCCATGCATTATAGCAATAGCCGAAAAGGTGCCAACTTATAAATAGTGATAATAGGGTTGACTAAAACATGAATACTGGGATAAAAAATCAGATTTACCTGTAAACCGGACAAACGGTTCAGTTGAGCGCATGGCGGTTTCTAAACTGTCAATGAACTTGAGGGGCAATCCAATCGATGATTCAGTTAATCAGAGGGTTCAAAGATATTCTTCCCGGTGAAGTTGAGCTCTGGCAGGCCGTTGAAACAGTTGCCCGCGAGCTCCTGGAGGATTTTGGCTTCAAAGAGATCCGCATCCCCGTTATGGAGCGCACCGAGCTTTTTGCCAGAAGCATTGGTGAAGATACCGACATTGTCGAAAAAGAGATGTATACCTTTCCGGATCGCAAAGGTGACCTGATCACGCTGCGTCCCGAAGCTACGGCTTCGATCGTGCGGTCGTATATTCAGCACCGGCTGCATGCCAAGGACCCGGTCCAAAAATTTTATACAATTGGCCCCATGTTTCGCCGCGAACGGCCGCAGAAAGGCAGGTACCGGCAGTTTTATCAGATTAATGCCGAGATCTTTGGTGTTCAATCAGGGCTGGCTGATGTTCAGCTGATTTATCTTCTGGTGACGCTTTTTGGGCGACTGAAAGTTGCAGATGTCAAAGCCCACATCAACTCACTGGGTTGTGTGAGATGCCGGCCGAAGTTTAAAGCCGCTCTGTCGAAATTTTTAGAATCCATCAGTGATCAACTGTGTGCCAATTGCAAACGGCGCAAAGATCGTAATCCGTTGAGGGTGCTGGATTGCAAGGTGCCAGCCTGCCGGGCGGCGATGGCAGATGCCCCCTCGATTATCGATTACCTTGATCCGGAATGCAAAGCCGATTTTGATGAAGTTCAACGGTTGCTGCAGGTTCTAAAAGTTCCCTTTGTGGTCGATAAAAACCTGGTCCGCGGTCTGGATTATTATGCGCGCACCACGTTTGAGATTCAGACCGAATCATTGGGGGCTCAGAATGCGGTTGCCGGCGGCGGCCGCTATGACGGGCTGGTCAGCGAGCTGGGCGGTCCCGATATTCCGGCTACCGGTTTTGCCATTGGTTTTGACCGGCTGACCGAATTAACCGGCCTTAAAGCTGATCAGTTTTACCGCAAACCGGATATTTTCGTGGCGGCCCTGGGAGAAAAAAGCCGCTTGCTGGCGTTTGAGTGGGTCTGCGCCCTGGGAGATGAAGGCATCAATGCGGAACTGGATTTTGGCGGCAAGAGCCTCAAAAGCCAGATGAAACGGGCCGACCGGCTTGCAGCCGCCCACGTTTTGATTGTTGGTGACGATGAGCTCAAAAAAGGCGAGGCCATCCTGCGCAATATGGAAACCAAAGAGCAGGTATCCGTTCCTATCAATGGTCTGGTTGAAATTGTTAAGGGAAAAATAATAAAAAAATAGTTTGATTTGTTATATTTGTTTGATTGGTTTAATTGGTTCACCAAAATGCGTAACCAATGAAACCAATCGAACCAATGAAACCAATCGAACCAATAAAACCAATGGAACAAGGAGACTATATTGTCAGATCAACTTGGTAACATGCGCAGAACGCATCATTGCTGGGAGCTCAATGCCAGTGACGTTGACAAGGAAGTAGTGCTGATGGGCTGGGTCCATCGCCGCCGGGACCACGGGGGTGTGATCTTTGTGGATTTAAGGGATCGGGAAGGCATCACCCAGGTGGTGTTCAACCCAAAGGTAGACGAAAAAATCCACGCCAAGGCGCATGCCATCCGCAATGAATATGTGTTGGCAGTGCGCGGTAAAGTCGACATGCGGCCGGCGGATATGCTCAATCCGAGTTTGAAAACCGGTGAGATTGAAGTTGCCGTTACCGAATTCAGGCTTTTAAACAAGGCCAACACCCCGCCGTTTATGATCGAAGATGCCATCGATGCCTCTGAAACGACCCGGCTCAAACACCGCCATCTGGATCTGCGGCGACCTGAAATGCAAAAAAATCTTATCCTGCGGCACCAGACCACATCAGCGGTCAGAGAATATCTCAATAAAAATGGCTTCCTTGACCTGGAAACACCCTTTTTAACCCGCAGCACCCCTGAAGGGGCCAGGGACTATCTTGTCCCCAGCCGCGTCAATCCGGGTCAATTTTATGCTCTGCCGCAATCACCGCAAATATTCAAACAGCTGTTTATGATATCCGGATATGACCGCTATTATCAAATCGTGCGCTGCTTTCGGGACGAGGACCTGCGGGCCGATCGTCAGCCCGAGTTTACCCAGATCGATATTGAAATGTCTTTTGTGGGTGAAGACGATATCATGAAACTGACCGAAGGTCTGATGGTTCGTCTTTTTAAGAAGGTTCTCGGCCTTAAAATCAAGCGGCCGTTCTCACAATTAACCTACGACGAGGCCGTGGGCCGCTATGGGCTGGATAAACCCGACACGCGTTTTGAGCTGGAACTTAAAGATATTTCTGACGTTGTGGCCGGGTCCAATTTTAAGGTATTTGCCAACGCGGTCAAAAAAGGCGGGATCGTCAAAGCCCTGAACGCCAAAGGGTGCATTAATTTCTCACGCAAAGAAATTGATGATTTAACGGATTTCGTCAGCGTTTATCGGGCCAAAGGAATGGCCTGGATAAAAGTCAAAGATAATGAGTGGCAATCTCCGATCACAAAGTTTTTTTCAGATGCCGAAAAAGAGGCCCTGGCCGAACGGATTGAAATGGAACCCGGGGATCTGGTCTTTTTTGTGGCCGACCAGCCCAAGATTGTGAATGAGGCCCTGGGCCATCTTCGGAACCATCTGGGCAAAACCCAGGGCTTGATCGATGAAAATGATTACCATTTTTTATGGGTTACCCGCTTTCCGATGTTTGAATACGATGAAACCGAAAAACGGCTGCAGGCGCTGCATCATCCGTTTACCTCTCCGCTGGAGGAAGACTACGGTCGCCTCGAAAAAGAACCGCTGGCAGTCAAGAGCCGGGCCTACGATCTGGTGCTAAACGGTTTTGAAATCGGTGGGGGCAGCATCCGCATCCATCAACGCCGCTTACAGGAAAAGGTTTTTAAGGCCTTGAACATGGATCGCAAGACCTATGAAGGCAAGTTTGGATTTTTACTGGATGCTCTGAATTCCGGCGCGCCGCCTCATGGCGGCATCGCCATTGGTTTTGACCGGCTGGTGATGCTGATGTGCGCTCAAGCCTCCATCCGCGATGTGATTGCATTTCCAAAAACCCAGAAGGCGGCCTGCCTGCTGACCGAGGCACCGTCAGAGACCAGCAAGGCGCAGCTGGATGAGCTTTATCTTAAACTAAAGCCCATAGCAAAATAATGAATGCTTCCTAAAATCGAATGCAAATATAAAAGCCCAGCCGTTTCTGACTGGGCCTTTAATTTTTGGCTCCCCAGCACGGACTCGAACCGCGGACCCGGTGGTTAACAGCCACCTGCTCTGCCTACTGAGCTACTGGGGAACGTAATTGGCTTAAATATTCTCCCTACGCTAGAGTGCAGACAATAGCCCGGTGGTTTATCCTGCCGCCGGCGGGACTCTGCCTACTGAGTTGCTGGGAAAGAATTCGAACCTGAAAATTTATTAAAGAATCAAAGCGATGTCAAGAAAAAATTAAAGTCCGCAAATCAGTTATTTTGTAATGTTATTTTAAAGGGTTTCATCTGCTATAGGCTACTGACAAGCATCAATTGATCCGGTATGGTCATTTGGGAATAATCGATTGACACACCATCATTTCTATATCTTCGATTCACTTTGAATCCGCTGCCACCACATTATTACCTTTAAAAATCACCGCGTAATTTCCCCATGTTTCTGTTATTATATAAAATATTACATTCTTGCTTCGAAACTTGCGGGTTACTCGTTATAGCACTTCAGATTGCTACGGGCATTACGCGCAATCAATCTCTGATTGGTCAAAAACCAGTAAAGATTTTGGTCATTTGGGCCGATAAAAGTAGTGTCTTCGACCGCTGATTTCTTTGCAGATGAAGCTTAAATGCGTTGGGCTGCATCACCCATTTAATGCACAACTGCCATTTTTTCAGAGTGTTTCAGAAATCATATAGCAATAAACTTATATCAATTCAGTTAGTTAAAAAATGCCATGAATAAAACTGCTAAAAATTTGAGTCCATTGAACAGTTCACAACAAATTTTGTCCACTCTGATCAACACCATCCCCATTCCGGCCTTTTTTAGAAATAACGACGGCGTATTCGTGGACTGCAACACGGCCTTTGCGGAAAAAATTCTGGGAACTCGCTGCGAAACTATTGTGGGACAATCAGTGTTTGATTTGCCGGACATCATTCCGCAAGTACTGACAGATTTATGCCTGGAAAACGATAAAAAACTGCTCAGCCAACCCGGCATACAGACATATGAAGCGTCCATCGCCTGCGCCGACGGCCTTGAGCGTCATTTCCAGTTGAGCCGATCAACGTTTACCGATCATAATGGAAGGATCGCCGGTATCGTCAGCGTTATGCTGGATCTGACCGACCAGAATCATGCCGAGAAACAGCTCAAAGATCGAACCACCGAACTGGTGAAATCCAATCAAGAGCTTCAGCGTCAGATAAAGAAACGTAAAAAGGCCAAACGAACGGTCAAAGAGGCGCACCGTGAAATTGAGCATCTGATTTCATCCCTACCGACAATTCTGATCGGCTTAAGCCACGACCATGAAATCATTCACTGGAATGCGATGGCCGCCAAGGTATTTAATATTTCTGCAAGCGAAGTCATGGATTTGAAACTGGACCGGTGCGGAATTGATTGGGATTGGGATAAGATATCGGACGGCCTGGTAAAGAGTCAGTCCGAAGGGTGCAACGTCCGGGTGGATAATATTTATTACTGCAATGCCGATGGTGAGGATCGGTATCTGGGTCTTTCCATCACGCCCTTTAAGGGCGAAGACGAGCGCATTTCAGGTCTAACGGTTATCGGTGCCGATATCACCGACCGTATTAAATTCGAGGCGCAAATGCATCAGTCTCAGAAAATGGAGGCCATCGGTCAGCTGGCCGCCGGCATTGCGCATGAGATTAACACCCCGACCCAATTTGTCGGCGACAACACCCGGTTTTTACAGGATGCTTTCAACGATTTGATGACCGCCTGCAATCTGTACAAAGCGTCTATCCAAGCCGCTAAATCCGGCACTTTAAACCCGGAACGCATTCAAGAAGTTGAAGCCCAATTAGAGGCGTTGGACATTGCTTATCTCGAGGAAGAAGTCCCGCTGGCCATCGAGCAGACACTGAAAGGCGTCGATCGGATCACCCATATCGTACAGGCCATGAAGATATTTGCCCATCCGGGTGGAGATGAAAAAGAACCCGTTGATATTAATAAAGAAATAGAAAAAACCATCACCATAACACGCAATGAATGGAAATATGTGGCCGATTTGAAAATGGATTTTGCTGGCGCTTTACCGATGGTGCCCTGCCACCGGGCGGAATTTAACCAGGTCATATTGAATTTAATTGTGAATGCGGCCCATGCCATCGCCGATGCAAATGCAGAAAATTCATCTGAAAAAGGCACCATTACCATCAGTACCCGGCAATCCGAAAACCGGGTTGAAATTCGCATCAGTGATACGGGAACCGGCATCCCGGAGCATGTTCGGCATCGCATATTCGATCTGTTTTTTACTACCAAGGAACCGGGCCGCGGTACCGGACAGGGGCTGGCCATCGCCCACTCGGTGATCGTTGATAAGCATGACGGCTCGATTGACATTGAAACCCAAGAAAATAAAGGCACCACATTTGTCATCCGGCTGCCGATAGAAACGAATTTTTCCAGCAATGAATGATCAATCAAAAAGACGCATATTATTTGTTGATGATGAGCCCATGGTCTTAAAAGGCCTTCAGCGGTCGCTTCGAAAAATGCGTGCGGAGTGGGAGATGCGTTTTTCAACGAGCAGCGCTGAGGCGCTGGAGATTTTAAGCGCTGAACCCTTTGATGTCATCGTTTCTGACCTAAGAATGCCGCAGATGGATGGCGCCCAGCTGCTTGCTGAAGTCAAGCGCCTGCATCCCCAGGTTGTGCGCATTATTCTTTCCGGTCAGGTTGAACAGGAAACCACGTTTAAGTCGGTCCAATTGGCGCATCAAAGCCTTTCCAAACCCTGTGATGTTGATATTTTAAAGCATACCCTCAACAAACTCTTTGGTTTGCGGAATTTGCTTGTAGATGAATCCATCAAACGCATTGTTTCGCAAATCGAAACACTTCCGAGCCTGCCGGCCATTTATACCGAAGTGATCAACGAGTTGCATGCGGCGGATCCTTCGGTGAAAAAAATTGGTGACATTATTGCCACCGATCTGGCGATGACAGCCAAAATATTGCAGGTGGTTAACTCGGCATTTTTCGGTCTCGTTCGTAAAATCAGCGATCCTAAAGAGGCGGTCATGCTGCTGGGAACCGAAACGATCAAAGCGCTGGTACTTTCGGTCAAGATTTTTTCAGAATTTAATCAGAAAAAATATACCTGGTTCAATTTTGACGAACTGTTTAATCATAGTATGTCGGTCAGTATGTTTGCCCAGACCATCTCCAAAGAGGAGCGCCTGGACCAATATCTGGTGAATAACGCCCTGATGGCCGGTATGTTTCACGATCTGGGGAAATTGATCCTGGTTACCAATTTTCAAGAGGCCTATCAAAAAATTTTAATTGTAGCCCAGCACGAGGGGCAACATCTGTGGGAACTTGAAAATGATCAATTTGGAACCAGCCATGCAGAAATTGGTGCATATTTAATGGGATTATGGGGATTGGATTACCCGGTCATTGAAGCCATAGCGTATCATCATTGTCCGGGGAAGAGCCTGGCGGCCTCAACCGGGCTTCTGACTGCCGTGCATTTTGGGGATGCATATGACCGTTTAAAAATGACTGAAGATAGCGCCGGCAAATTAAAACAACTGGATCGCGGGTATCTTGACAACCTGGGGGTTGGCCATCGGTTAGACGATTGGCAAATGGTATGTCAAAATCTCGCAGAGAGGAAAGTGTAATGAAGGATAAAGTTTTACTGGTCGATGACGATGCCTTGGTGCTGGCCGGACTCAAGCGCCAGCTACGCAGTCAGTTTCGGATCGACACCGCGCTCAGTGGCGAAGAGGCCTTGCAACAGGTGGAGGAAAATGGGCCCTATGCTGTCATTGTTTCCGATTTCATGATGCCGGGCATGAATGGTATCGAATTTTTGGCGTATGTCAAAAAAACGAGCCCGGATACTGTGCGCATGATGTTGACCGGCACGGCGGATATGCCGACGGCCATTCGAGCGGTAAACGAAGGCAACATCTTTCAGTTTCATCCCAAACCGTGTCCGGCGGATACGCTCAGCGAGGCCATTCAAAGTGCTATCCAAAAATATCATAAAGTCGTTTCCCATCAACAGCAACTGAACAACTTCAAATCTTCTCTTGAAAAGGCCAGCGTGGTTCAGCATGAGCTCTTGCCTAAATCAGACCCTGAATTTGACGGTTTTGATATTGCTGGCCGCAGCATCTGGTGTGATGAAACCGGCGGAGACTATTATGACTTTTTATATCCACCGACAAATGGCAAAGAAAAGATGGGCATTGTCGTTGGCGATGTCACCGATCACGGCATTCCATCTGCTTTGCTGATGACGACGGCGCGGGCCTTTCTCAGAGAGCGCATTCAAACAACCCCCTCGGCGTGTGCATCCATTATTTCGGATGTGAATAAACGGCTGGTACAGGATGTTGAAGTGCTGGATCTTTTTATGACCATGTTTTACTGTGAACTTGACGCCAAAGAAAAATCGATCCGGTGGGTTAAGGCCGGGCATGAACCGGCAATTCTATGGACGCCGACGGCAGCCGATTCACCTGAATTGCTTGCAGGTAAAGGTTTGCCGCTGGGGGTCATGGATGACGCTGCTTATAAAGAATACCAAAAACCCCTCAGCTCCGGCCAGATTATCTTGATTGGGACCGATGGTATCAAAGAGGCGGTCAATGAGAGTGGTGAAATGTTCGGCAACCAGCGGTTGCTGCAGGTAATCAAAGACACGGCTGATCAACCGGCCATTAAAATCCTGGATCGTGCATTTGAAACCCTTGATCGATTCTGCAGCCCGCTAAAAAACGATGATGACGCCACCCTGGTTGTCATTAAAGTGCAGTGATTTTGAGCTCTATTTATTATCAAGAAACAGCGATTATCTGACAGGCATCAAGGCTTCGCTATAGCGTCTGCACCTATTTTGTCTGAGATCTTTAGGCTCCCCGATTGCCTGCTGCTGTCGAAATGTCTTCGACGATAAAAGGTGAGCATCGCATGCCGATGCTCATTTTTTTGATCCAGGCCCGCACCATCGTGACGGTCTCCCCCTCCAGGTTGACGATACTCGGCAGCTCCTCCACATATGCAATATCGTCTTTATAAAATTCGTAAAACACGTTATGGGAACTATACGGATCTGCAATTAAAATGATTTTTTCCCCGTCATATGGATGCCGTTGGGGTGATCCGGAAAAAGCGACATGCGTCCGGCGCAAGGATTTTCGGTCTTTGGGGCGCCGATAGGCTTGAATTTCAAACTTAATGGCTTCCTGGGGATGTTTGGTGTCTGGCATACGAGGATCTCCTTTAGGCTGGAATATTGGAATGCAGGAATAGTGGAATAATGGTTAAAAAGCATGACTTACGCTTTTTATGGTATGTCACCAGCCGTTACATGAATTTAATCATGCGGGTTGCTACAAAGGATAAATACCATTGAGGCCATCTGTGAGCGCCTATTTATTTTGATCCATGACGTCTTATCTCATGAAATATACCATTTTGCAATCTGATGCAAATAAAACTCAATGTTCCAGTATTCCAATATTCCATTATTCCTACAGGGGATCAACCCCGAACAAACATTTGCCAGCTGTATGGTTATAAAAGCCTTTGCGCTTTGAATTTAGGAAAATTTGTACTGATCAGGAGCATTTATGGAAGCATTGAAAGGCTATCAAAAGAAGTTTCTTAAAGGACTTGCCCACGGATTAAAGCCGGTGGTCTTCATCGGTCAGAAAGGTTTATCTGCCAACCTGATCGCCTCCATTCAAGACGCCCTCGAAACCCACGAGTTGATAAAAGTGAAATTTGTAGAATTTAAGGACAGGCAACATAAAGTCAGCCTGGCAGAAACGCTTGTAAAGAAAGCCAATTGTCAGCTGGTGGGTATGATCGGGCACATCGCCATTTTATTTCGACAGCAGACCGATCCGGAAAAATGCAACATTGAGCTGCCGCAGCGCTAAATCGACAGGCGGCTTTGGCTCTACTGATCCCGTACGTTTGGATCTTCCTGCGTGGTCATGTTTTCATTGGGATAAATCACCAGCCGGTCACCCGGATGAATCGGCTTGCGGCCATCCAGGCGGTTCCAGATAAGCAGCGCCGGCAATGGTACTTTAAATCGCTCGGCAATGCTGGTCAGGTTATCGCCTGTCTGGACGACATACACCCGCTCCTGATTTGTTGCCTGCCACTGTTGAACCAGCTGTTTGAAGCGCGCGTCAAACCCTTCGGCGTTACCGGGGGGTATTAAAAGGGAATGCGTCCCGGCGGCCAGGAAGTGGCCGCGAATTTCAGGGTTCAGGTCTTTGATGGCTTTGAAATACGAGTTGGCGGCCTGAGCGACAATTTGAAGGGGTGTATCCTGAAAGCATTCGAATTGAATGCGGTCAAACGCCAGTGGTGGATATAAATCCTGATCCGTAAACTGAAAGCCGAAGCGCGCCGGGTCCGTTAAAATCATTTTTGCCGCAATAATTCTGAAAACGTACCGCTGGGTTTCAAGTGGGAGATACAGCTGGTAGTAATCCTGGGATTTTTGTGATGCCATTTCACTTTGTAAACCCAGCTCCCCCATGTTGTAAGCGGCCGCCGAGAGGGTCCATGAGCCCAGCATTTCATAAAGCGCCTTAAAGTAATTGATCGCGGCCTGGGTCGAGGCAAAAATATTTCTGCGTTCATCGATTTCAGTATTGATTCTAAGCCCGTAATTTCGGCCGGTTGATCTTAAAAACTGCCAGAAGCCGATGGCGCCTTTGCGCGAACCGGCGTGCGGGCGGAGCGCGCTTTCGATAATGGCCACATATTTCAGGTCAGCGGGCATGTTGTTTTCACGCAGCATCCTTTCAATGATGGGTAGATACCGGGTGGAACGCTTTATCCACAGGGCCACCTGGGGCCGATCCCAGATCATGAGTAGCAATTCCTTTTCCAGGCGTTCACCCACTTCCTGAAGGTGAAGCGCAACGGGTTCACCGCAAAAGTCCAGTGATTCGTTTATTTTGATATGGGTCATCAGTGAAGGCCAATTAGAAGGTTGCTGCATCGCCGGCTCCTGGGCGCCGGAGATACCCGTACCGGCCAGGATGATCAACAGCAAAATCAATGAGATGCCTTTCATATTTTTCTCTGTCCTTTAAAGACGCTCTAAATTAAATACCGATCAAATCCTTTTTGCCTGCAATGCACGCCACTGCGGTCAGATGAACGCATCGCGTCTCGAATATTTGGATTTAGCGTGCATCGGGCTGCTTTTTCCGGATTACCATTACAAGATTCGATGCCGAGATCGGTTTATGTGCTGCATCAAAGGGCATTTGCAGTGCGCACCGAGGAATATAAGGTCAATATTCCCACAATGACAAAGAATATTCCGGCACCGATTCGAATATAATTCGTGGGGATCACACGGCTGATGCCAGCACCGAAGACAACGGCAATCAGCGAGCTGAGCACCAGGGCTCCGGCGGATCCTAAAAATACAGAGATGCGCGAATCGCAATCTGCTGAAAAACAAAAGGTTGCCAGTTGGGTCTTGTCTCCCAGCTCAGCCAGAAAAATTAAACCGAATGTGGTCAGCAATATTTTTAAATCCATAGGTTCCTCACTGTCGTTCCGATTTTGGATTTTAGATTTTGGATTTTAAATTTAATGATCGATCGAATAATGAGCATTGACCTTTAACGATTTCAATCCCCAATCACAATTCCAACATCCAAAAGATAGCTCATAGGGCTCTGAGATATTCAGGCTTCAACGGAACCTTGCCTTCGAGCGCCTCGTCAATCAGCTTGAGGGTGGCCGGTTTTTCTTTTGGGAACCTGGCTCGAATTGGCAGGTAGTTTGAGGCGTGATTGGCATGGAAAAGCCCCCGGGTTAGATTTGTGGTGGCAATCATGGTTCTGAGCTCCGCCAGCATTTCCTGCGGCTCGATCAACCGAAATTGTCCGGACAGATAATCCTGATGAATGGGTGTTTCAGGGATGAGCATCAGGCTCAGTGCGCCCACATAGTCGGGATCAATTTCGGAGAGGACCCGTCCGGTTTCCCGGGCATGCACCTGGGAGCGCTCCAGACCGGCAATACCCAATAGCACCGTAACGGAAAGTTTGAAACCGGCCATTTTGGCCTTGCGGCCCATTTCAATCATCTGGGCGGCAGTTGCGCCTTTGTTTATTTTCTTTAAGGTCACGTCGTCACCGGTTTCAAGCCCCATATAAACGATACCGACACCATGGTCTTTTAGCGCCTTGAGCTCATCGATGCTTTTCATCTTTAAGGCTTTGGCATTGGCGTACAATCCAACCCGGGTTACCCAGGGCAGCTGTTTGTCGATTTCTTCAAGGATCCGAAGAAGTCTTTTTTGAGGAATAATGAGCGCATCGCCATCACACAAGAAAACCCGGCGTTGCCGCCGGCAGTGTTGGGCGGCAAAAGCAATGTCTTCCATAATCACGGAATCGGGTTTGATCCGAAAGCGTTCACCTTTGTAAGTTCCGCAAAATGTACATTTATTGCGCGAACAGCCAACCGTAACCTGCAGCAGTATGCTGTTGGCTTCGCTGGGAGGGCGAATGATATTGCCTTCATAGTGCATGGGGTTTCTATCCCGTCTGGTATTAATATCGACTGATCCTAAATCAGTTCGATCTGGTTTTTTTTAAACATTTTTCTGCTAACGTATCAACTCTATTCTTCAGGCGGCACCCGGAGGCGGGTCGCCTGATTCATCGCCGATACATGTTTTTTCCAGCAGGTCATCCTTAAGAAAGTCATAAAGGCTTCCGCGAAAAGAACACTTTATGGCCTCTTTTATTTTTTTAATCAAGTATTCGGTGATGGCCGCTTCACCATCAATTTTCAATCGAAATGCAATGAGTCGCTGTAGCTTTTTGTCCGGTTTGTCCCGATCCGGCACCATCCGCATGACCCGTTGAAATGTGGTCTGGAAGGCGCCGGTTTGTTCTTCAATTGAAATGATTTTATCCGCCATCGCTATTTTAACCTCCAATGGGTGCAGATTTGTCCGAAAGGCTTAAAAGAACGCCTTCGCAACAATTAAATCGGAATGTTGGAATACTGGAACAATGGAATGTTGAGTTATGAGATGAGAAGCGAATGCCTTAATAGCACATTTTTTCAAGAAAATTAATTGGTAAAAATCCGATCTAAAACCATTATTCCATTGCACCCTATTTTATTGAACGCATTTAAAGCCTGAACTGCCCATTATTTCCGCTTCGTAGATGCCCACCTACTGGTTGCCAAAGCCATTTTGTCCGCCACAGTCCGGGCAGGTCCAGGTAATGGCATTGCAGGACATGCCCCACATATTTTCCTGCATGCATTCCTGGCAAATACTAAATCCACATCGACACGTCCAGCAAAATGTAAATGTCATCCGGCAGCAAACGCAGTCGTAGGACCTATGGCGACGGCGTCGCCTGCGAGAGACGGATTTTGTGGCCGGCACTTTCATGATTGTTGTTTTAAAACTTTAATGCTATAGGATCCTTTAATCATTCCCGGCAGCCCTGTGTCGGGAGAATCGCGCTCAGTTTACATGCAAACCTACAGTGCTCAGAAAAATAATTCAATCCGTATTATATGTCAAATTTGTCAAAATTTAATATCTGAATGCAACCGGCAATTCCAATTAGCGTCGATTGATCAATTGCATCCAGAAGCATAAGAGACCATGAAAGCAGAAAAAACCGTATATCTGATCGATGGCACCGCCTATATTCACCGGGCGTATCATGCGATAAGGGCATTATCCAATTCAAAGGGGCTTCCGACCAATGCAACATTCGGATTTACGCGGATGATGTTAAAGCTCATAAAAGATCGTCAACCGCAATATGCCGGTATGTTTTTTGATGCCAAGGGCCCAACCTTTCGCCATAAAATGTATACCGAATACAAGGCCAATCGACCCCCGATGCCGGACGATATGGCCGTTCAAATTCCCTATATCAAGGAGGTTACGGCGGCATTGCAGTTTCCGATTGTCGAGATGCAGGGCTTTGAAGCTGATGACCTCATTGGAACATATGCCCGGCTTGCCGAAAAGAAAGGCTTTACGGTGGTTATGGTCACCGGTGACAAGGACTTCATTCAACTGGTGACCGATCGGGCGATGATCTGGGATCCCATGAAGGACACGACCATCGATGCCGGATTTGTAAAGAAATCCTACGGTATCAAACCACACCAGATGATTGATGTTATGGGGCTTGCCGGCGACACATCCGACAACGTTCCCGGAGTCCCGGGGATCGGACAGAAAACGGCCCTGAATCTGATTCAAAACCATCACAGCATGGACAAGCTGTACGAAAGCGTTGAATCCATTACCGCCAAAAAGCAACGTGAGAATCTGATTCAGTATCGCGCCCAGGCTTTTTTAAGCCGGGATCTGGTCAAGATTGACCTTGATGCACCCATTTCCGCTGATCTGGCAGACTTTAAAATCGGTCCGACGGATACCCAGGCGCTTTCAGCGTTGTTTCAGACCCTTGAGTTTCGGCAACTGCAGCACGCCCTTTCACAAAAGACCGATCTGAGTGACAAGGACTATCAGCCCATTTTAACAAAAGAGGCGCTTGACAGGCTGATCGTGCGGTTGAAGTCTGCCCGGATTATTTCCCTGGATACCGAAACCACATCTCAAATACCGATGAAAGCCCGCCTGGTGGGGCTGTCCTTTGCCCTGCAGGCCAACGAAGCCTTTTACATTCCGTGCGGTCATGATTACATCGGCGCGCCTCAGCAGCTGCCCCTAAACGAAGTGTTAAACAGGCTCAAACCGATACTGGAAGATCCGGCGATTAAAAAGATCGGTCAGAACATAAAATATGACTGGATCGTTTTAACCCGTCATGGCGTTAAGCTGGACGGCGTCATTTTTGACACCATGATTGCCTCCTACCTGCTGAATCCTTCTAAAAGAGCTCACAATCTGGATCAGATTGCGTTGGATTTTTTGGGACATAAAACAATCCCGTATCAGGAAGTTGCCGGCAAAGGTAAAAACGCTTTAACGTTTAATCAGGTGCTCCTGGAAAAAGCCGTGCCGTATGCCTGCGAGGATGCCGACATCACTCTGATGGCCAGAGATGTCCTGATGCCACAAATACAGGAGATTGATCTGCAGCATCTGATGGAAAACGTGGAGATGCCCCTGGTGCCTGTGCTGCTGAACATGGAAATGACGGGTACCTGCGTCGATATCGACCGCCTGCATGAGCTGTCCAAATCCTTTGCCCATCAGCTTGAAGCGTTGGAAGGCAGCATTTACGGTCTTGTCGGTGAAGAATTTAACATTAACTCTTCCAAGCAACTGGGCAATATTCTGTTTAACAAACTGCAGTTGCCGGTATTGAAAAAAACCAAAAAGAAAACCGGATATTCAACCGATGTGGACGTTTTGACCCGTCTGGCTGAAGAACATGAGATGCCGGCGCTGGTATTAAAACATCGCACCCTGTCAAAATTAAAATCCACATACGCCGACGCTCTGGTTGATCTGGTGAACCCTGAAACCGGCCGCATTCATACCTCTTTTAATCAAACGGTAACGGCCACCGGGCGCTTGAGCAGCTCAGACCCGAATTTGCAGAACATTCCCATACGTAGCGCGGAAGGCATGGAGATCCGCGGGGCTTTTGTACCCTGTAAAGGCTGGAAACTGGTTTCTGCGGATTATTCCCAGGTGGAATTACGAATTTTGGCCCACTATTCTGACGACCGGATTCTGATCAAGGCGTTTTTGGAAGATGAAGACATCCATGCGCGCACCGCCAGTGAGGTTTTCCAGATATCACCATCAGAGGTTACCGATGAGCTCCGACGGCAGGCCAAGGCGATCAATTTCGGCATCATATATGGTATGAGTGCCTTTGGGCTTTCCAAACAGCTCAATATCGGGCAAAAGATGGCCCAGACCTATATCGATAATTATTTTGTCCGTTACAAAGGTGTGAAAGCATTTATCGATGAAACGCTCACAGCGGCCCATCAGTCCAAACGAACCAGCACCCTTTTGGGGCGTATCCGTCTATTGCCGGATATTGACAGCCGTAACCGGATCGTGCGGCAGGCTGCTGAGCGGACGGCAATTAATACGCCGATTCAGGGTTCCGCTGCAGATCTGATTAAACTGGCCATGCTCAATGTGGCGCACGCAATCGAAGAAAAGAAACTGGAATCTGCCATGCTGCTCAGCGTTCATGATGAGCTTATCTTCGAGGTTCCACCGCATGAGCTGGATACCGTGCAGACACTGGTGAAAGAAATAATGGAAGGTGTCTGGGAATTAAAAGTGCCGCTCAAAGTGAACCTGGCTGTAGGTGACAACTGGGCAGAAGCCCACTGAAACGTTTGCCCGGCAGCGATTACGCTTCAGGATCATCTGCAGGCAAAGGGTTTGCGCGACCTTTGACCGTGTCGTGGACGGTGTCGTAGATGTTCTTAAACGAATCCGTAAAACCGGCCGGCGATATGCGACCGCCTTCTATGAATTTGACGACTATTTCTTTGGCCGCGCGTAATACCTGTTCATCGATAGAAGCCATTGCTTTCTCCCTTTTGAATGAATTTGACAACGCCAAAATTATTATTTATTTAACATCATCGATAAGATCAACCGATTTTGTAAAGACCCTCGATGCTGTCCCGACCTTACGGATACCGGAAAGCGGATTCAGGTGACATGATAACCATGATGATTCACATTTTAAAATCCACACACAATCGGCTGTCTTTGTTTTTGCTTACGGTTTCAATGGGTCTTTTGGGCCTGGTATACATGGGGTGTTCCTATCGGGATACCGTGGATAAAACCACAAAGACCGTAACAAAAACCACACAGAAAATTAAGCGCAACATACGGTTTTCAGATGATGACCTTCAACGGATGGCGACTGTCATTGGCTTTGAGAATAAATCGCTATATCGTGGCAAAGATTTCAGCCAACTGTTTCGCAAGGGCATTCCCGAATACCTGAACAATGAATGTGATGATGTCAGCGTGCCAAATCCGGATTCAGATCAAAATATAGAAGGATTTCAGCAACTGCCATTATTGGAAAACGGCCAGGTTGATAATTATGCCCTGGCGCTGATCGGCAGGCAGTTGGGCTTAAACGCCATCATTACCGGCAGCCTGGATGATATTGGCATTCTGGATGAACTGCGGGGCATGATCTGGAAAGATACGCATCATCTGATTCAAATTTTGGTCAGTGTCGAGGCATTCGATACCGAAAGCGGCAGTAAAATTTTGGATCAAAGCTTCCGCCGCAAAGTTGAAATTGAAGAATTGGACTATGAATTGATGCGCTCGGAAGGTAAAATGATACTGCCCGATTTAAACGAAACCCTGTCAGATCTGCTTGCAGAAATCGGTGAAACCATTTGCTGGGCAATCGAAGATCAACCCTGGAATGGTTTTGTCATCGCCGTTGAAGATGATACCCTTACGTTATCCTCTGGGAGCGCTGCAGGCCTGGCGCCGGGGGATGAGTTTGATGTTTTCGATACCAGCAGGGTTCTAAAGGGGCTCTCCGGCCAGCGCTATTTTGTTCACGGCCAAAAAATTGGCGAAATCAAAATTACCGAGGTTGAAGCCGATAAGGCCAGGGCGGTCATTGTGACCAACAGGGGGATTAAGCCTGGCAGCTCCGTCAGAGTCAAATAGAAGCTATCAAAAAACTGCATCTCACGCCCATGGGCTGTGTTGCGATTCGGTTTACAATGCTCGAATATCGCGGCAAGATGCCGCTCCCACCCATTATTGTGTATATTGATGAATCTAATGACGTTGATTATTTATAGTGGTGGGAGTGGCTTTTAGCCACGATTTTTATGCTCCACTTTTGATCGGCCTGCGACGAGCTCAGCCGAGTCGTTTTCGCCTTGCCCCTGGACGTGATCTGCAATCTTTAGATAGCTTCATTACTATTGGGTTGAGCCATTAAACCCAATGGTCACAGAGGTTTTTTAATCAAGCCAAACCATTTTTTTAAAGGGCTA
>JAHEIW010000212.1 GCA_024639185.1 Deltaproteobacteria bacterium
AGATCCTGACCGCCAACAAAGAATATTCTGCCGTCGATTTGGCAGGCGGTGTATACCGAGGCGTAGACGCTGCCGTCCCGACCATTGGTGTGTGGAATGTGATGATCTGTCAAGCGTCGCTGGATGCGGATATGGTTTACAACCTGGTGAAAGCCCTTTATGAACACCAGGACTATCTGATTAAAATTCATCCCTCGGCTTCCTATACAACGGCCGAGAATGCCGTAAAGTATTCACCTATTCCGCTGCATCCGGGCACGGTCAAGTATTTAAAAGAAAAAGGTCTCGAGGTGCCTGCCGGGCTGATGCCCTGATTTTTGAGGATATATAACCCAAAAGAAGGTAATCCCTCTTGGTAGGTTTCAAAATCAATCAAATTCGGAATATGGCTTTTGAATTATGGCGTCTAGATAACCTGCTGAATAAGTTAGATCCGAAAATTCCGGAGGATTTAGGCCTACAGGCCCCGAAACTTGTTTGGTTCTGTATGGATTCGGAATAGGAGGAGCGCATTGCTAAAAGGCGGCCGGCTGTGGATCTTATTGGCAGCCGGCTTGATTCCGGCATTGTTTCTGGTTGCCGTGATGGCGCCCGGTGGCTTAGAGCTGCAGGTGGTGCCGGTAAAAGGCGGCCCGTCGTTGCTCACGCTACCATTAGTGCCAGGAGAGCGGTTTACCCTGCATTATTACCATTCCGTTGAAAACGCCCCGATCTGGGAGGAACACAGTCTGGATAAAAAGGGGCGTATCTATATTGAAGAAGAACGTTATTTGAAATTCGGCGCCGGAATGGGGCGTATACCGGGTGTGGGCCGCATGGTACGACGAGGCCCTTATGAGGTCATTGAAGACATGCACCTGCCCACCGGCAATTTTGTCCTGCGGGTAGGAAGCCCCGGTGTGGATCATACGATTATCTGGCGCGGTCGCAGCAAAAACCTGTCTGCTGTTGCACCGCATGAGGCGGTTCAATTTTCAGCGCGACCGGTCAGCCTACTCTACCGCCTGTGGCGATGGTTGTTTCCCCATACTGCCACGCCACATTAGTTACAAAGTTTCATATTGCGTGCGTATGTTGGGTTTCGACCCTGGTTTCGGATGTGCCGCAGACGACCATCTGTCGTAGGTTGGGTAGAGGAACGAAACCCAACAAAAGCCCGTCGGGACTCGACCCAACCTACAGTGATGTTGCAAATATGCCATAATTGATCCAAGGTTCATTGAGTTTTCCTGGAATAAGCGAATGGCCGAAACCAGACAAACAGAATCAAAAACCAGAACAGCCTGGATTATTGCCAAAAGCCTCGCCGTTATCGGCGTGGCCCTCAGTTTGTTTCAGCTTTACACGGCCGGTTTGGTGGCCATGACCGCAATGCGGCACCGATCGGTATTTTTGACCTGTATTCTCGTAATGGCATTTTTGATAAAACCGCTTTACAAAGGCGCTCGTAAAGATCGGTTCAATGGGGCACTGGTGGTCGATTTAATCCTTGCGACTGCAGCAATTGCCGTCGGGGCTTATATTTTCATCGATCTGCAAGGTATTTTCGAGCGTCAAGGAGACTGGAGCCGGTGGGATTTTGCGGTCGGCATTGCCCTGGTCGTTTTGGTGCTGGAAGCCACCCGCAGGGTGATCGGGTACAACTTGATGATCATTGCCGGTGCGGCGCTTCTGTTCGGCTATTTCGGTCCCTACATGCCGGAGCTGGTGGTTCACAAGGGATACAGCATCGAACGGATCGCTACAACCCTGTCTCTCACCACGGAAGGAATATTCGGTCTGCCCCTTGGGGTGGCATCCACCTTTGTTTTTATATTTATATTGTTCGGTGCCTTTTTGGATAAAACCGGTGCCGGTAAGTTTTTCATCGATTTGTCCTACTCCATCACAGGACGTTTTTCCGGAGGTCCCGCCAAGACGGCCGTCATCGCCAGCGGTTTCATGGGGTCGGTGGCCGGCAGCGCCGTAGCCAACGTGGTGGCCACCGGTTCTTTCACGATTCCCATGATGAAGAAAATCGGCTACCGCAAACATGTGGCCGCGGCCGTGGAGGCGGCAGCTTCGACCGGGGGGCAGTTGATGCCCCCGATCATGGGTGCCGGAGCCTTTCTCATGGCCGAATTTACCCAGACACCCTATCTTGAGATCATCAAAATTGCCTTTATACCGGCGGTTCTTTATTTTTTTTCGGTCATCTTGTTTGTGCATTTCGAAGCTCAGAAACAGGGCATCTGGGGACTTTCCAAAGAAGAACTGCCCCGCCTTGGTGAGACGGTTAAAAACGGTATTCACTTTATCATACCGGTGGCCATTCTGGTGACGGTTCTGATCTTAAACTACAGCCCGATGATGGCCGGTTTCATCGCCATTTTAGCGGTTTACTTCACTGCAATGGTTCGCAGACAGTCACGAATCTCATTTCGAACCCTTCTCAACACCCTGGAACAGGGAGCGCATAACGCTGTCATGGTGGCCGTCGCCTGCGCCGCCGCCGGTATTATTGTGGGGATGGTGAATCTGACCGGTACCGGTCTGCGCTTTTCCTCGCTGATCGTCTCCCTTTCCCAGGGAATCCCCCTGCTGGCTTTGTTGCTGGTTGCATTGACCTCTTTGTTGCTGGGGATGGGATTGCCGGTGACGGCCTCCTATATCGTTTTGATCATTCTGGCCGGCCCTGGTTTGATGGATCTGGGAATTCCCCTGCTGACCGCCCACATGATCGTCTTTTGGTACAGCCAGGATGCCAATGTCACCCCGCCGGTGGCGCTGGAATCCTTTGCGGCGTCGGGCATTGCCGGTTCAAGCCCCATGAAGACCGCCTTTACTTCCTGGAAACTGGCCAAGGGAATTTATATCATCCCCATCATCATGGCCTACCATCCTTTGCTGTTAAACGGGACATCCTCAGAGGTTTTTCTGACCATTGTTTTATCGACCTTGGCGATCATTGCCTTTGTTGTCTGCCTGGAGCGCTATTTTCTGACTGCGCTTGGCTGGCCGGAAACCATCCTGCAGGGGGCAGCGGCAATTATGATGATCTGGGCGGGCAGAACCATAAATTATGCCGGCATCGGCCTGTTTCTAGTGCTGGTGATTTTTCAAATCTTCAAGAGAAAGAAAACATCAGGAAATAGGAAATTTTAGATTTTGAAATGCGGCCTCCGGCTTCTCCGAGCTGTAGGCTACCCTCTCTCCGAGCCGGAAGCCGAAGGGGCCATAGGAGCCTACGCCCCGGAGGGATTTCGGAATTACTCAATCGCCTCACTCTGTCATTATTTTTGATTTTGTTCATTGTAACCCCTATTCCGGAACATTTTTTGAAAAGTCCTTGAATTATAAGGGTTCGCAGAATTTAGTCAAAATTTGTAGTCGCAGAATTAAATGGTACTATGTCATAAACATTCTTTTTTATATCCTTAAAAATAAAGGTTGACAAGCTCTTTTTTAAATATTAATGTAGTCTAATAAATGAAAAGGCTGCATTATGCATTTAAGTTACAGCTTCTCAACGTACAAAGGCAAAAAATATAAATCTTATGCCATTGCCGAATCTTATCGGGAAGGCAAAAAGGTAAAAAAACGAACCATTTGGCCTATTGGAAAGCTCACTGATCAGCAGGCAGCGCAAATCAAACTGGTCTTAAAAGTTGCAAAAGGCCAAGACGACGTCATAACACAATTAAAGCATATTGTAGTCAAAGACAGCAAAGCTTATCTGGATATCGCTGTGGTCAACGAGTTGTGGAATTATTGGCAGTTGGATCAGGCCTTCGATTTTGAAAATACAAACAGCGCACTTTCAACACCGCTTTTGGCCAAAATATTAACGATTAATCGCTGTACCGACCCGTGCTCGCATTATTCGGTGCCTAAATGGGCAAAACAAAATGCCTTAGCCCAAGTACTCAATATCGAGCTGGGTGGATTAAATGATGATAAAATCTACTATGAACTGGATAAAATTGAACAAAACCATTTTGCCATTGAGAACTATCTTTTTCAGCAAACGTATTTAAAAAATTCAGCTTCTTATCAATACATCGATTATGATCTGAGCACCTCTTACTTTGTTGGCTATACATGCAAATTGTCCGCCTTTGGTAAAGGCAAAATCGAATGTCGAGGCAGACGCCAAGTGTTATTGGGGGTTTTGATTAACAATGAGGGATACCCCTTTAAGTGGGACGTATTTCCCGGTAATACGGCTGAAGTCAAAACACTTAAAACAAATATCAATGCCTGCAAAACACGCTTTAAGTTAAGCGGTGCCAATGTCACGCTGGTCTTTGATCGTGGGATCATCTCCGATGACAATGCCCAATTGATTAAAGATGCAAAGATGAAATACATCTCGGCGTTAGACCGCAATCAGATTGCCGGTTGTGGTATCGACTTAAGCCCGTTTAAAAAGATATCCAGTGATGATGTTTCTCCAAAGCCTGATGGGTTTAAAAAATATGATGACCAGCTTTATTTCTATGACCACGGCGTCATCGACGATAAACGTTTTATTGTCGGGTTTAATCCAATTTTATTTGCCGAAGACCGTAAAACTCGTAAAGAGAAGATTGACTTTTTTGAAACCTATCTGAAAAATGAAAACAAAGCTCTAAAAAATGCCCAAAGGGACAGGAAACGCCAGGCGACTGAAGGCCGCGTACTCAACGAGTTAAAACGACTTAAGATAAAAAAGTACTATGAGGATCCAGTCCTGTATCCGCTTGTTGTTAAAAAACAGTTGAAGAACGGCACCGTAAAGAGCGTTGAAAGCTTTAGAGTCCAGGTAAATAAAAAGGCTGATATCATTGTTGCCGACAGACTACTTGACGGGGTGTGCGTTTTTATTACCAACCACATCGAAAGGCAGGGCCGAGGATTTAAAGTCATCCCCGACAAAGTCATAGGCGCTTATCGCAATAAAACCAAGATTGAAGATGTATTCAAAAACGTCAAGTCATTTCTTAAGATCAGACCTTTCTTTGTAAACACGGAAAAGCATGTCAAAGCAGTTTATACGATCTGCATACTAGCTTACTTTTTGAACAAATTTCTGGCAAATCAAAGAAAGAATGCCGGTGAAAGAGATTATCTGAATTCTAAAGAACTCTATGCTCCGTTTAAGAACATCGACTTTGTAACCCTTTTTGACCCCATATCCGGTCAAAGCATTACAAAATCGGTTGAATTACCGAAGGAGACAAAA
>JAHEIW010000213.1 GCA_024639185.1 Deltaproteobacteria bacterium
ACCAGTTTTTTAACACCCATGTCCCGGCCCAATCTGACAGCTTCCTCTGGGGTTGTGTGAGTGCTTTTCAAGTTCGAGGCCCGTTTGTAAGCCCCAATAGGCACCATCCCCAGGTCGAAAGGGCCATAGCGGCGGCCAAGATCCTTGAATAAAGGGTGGGAACCGGTATCACCGCTAAAATATACTCTGGTGTGGCCATCGCTAATGGCGTAGCCAGTCCACAAAGTTTTGTTACGGTCGAACAAGCTCCTGGATGAAAAATGGACAGCAGGAATGGCGGTCACCTTGATGGGACCGGTTTTCTTGGTGTCGTGCCAGTCCAGTTCAGTCACATCATGGTAGCCTAGTTCGAAGATAAAATCCTTCAGCTTGAGAGGTACGATGGCTGGGATGCGGTCCTTGTTGGGCAACACCTCCAGGGTGGCTCGGTCCAGATGGTCGTAATGGTTGTGGGAGATGACCAGAAGGTCGATTCTGGGCAGCTTCTCCACCGGCAATCCGGGCGGAGTATAGCGTTTTGGCCCGAAAGGGGGTACCGAGGTGGCATAGTCGGACAAAAAGGGGTCTATGAGGATGTTCCAGCCGCTCAATCGAAGCAGAAAAGAGGAGTGTCCCAGCCAGGTCAAACTGTTTCCCGGGCCTGCTTCGAGAAGTTCGTTGGCGGCCACAATATGTCCAAGGAAGTGGTCGGCTGGAACTTTGGGATCGTTCCGGCTAATCTCGCGCCAGATGTGTTTGATCCATGCAGTCAAATCGTGTTTGTGATCAGGGCTGCCGGGCGGATTGCGGAATCCTTCGGCTATGTGGTGGTAGGGTCTGCCGGGCAGGACCTCAGTTTCGGTCGTACCGGCATGGCTGATGTAAGGACTACCAACGATCAACCCACCGGAGAGCCCTTTGGCCGCGATTGCCAGACCTGTCTGCCCGGTGAGCTTGATGAATTGCCTCCGGCTGATCAAACAGTCGATGATTCGATGATCTTGTCCAATAGTGTGCTTGTCCATACTCCAGCCCTTGCGCGGATGATAGCAGAACATGCAAAAAATGCAAAAAAATTATCTTGATTCTTAAAATGCTTTGGGAAGCCAGTGGACCAAAGATTACCCAATTTAATACATAACAACTTAGATTTTTTACCAAGTTTTGATGCAGACACGTTATCCACAATTTATAATTGTCAGAAATTTAGTATGTATATCATTGTGTAATTCGCAATCTCTAAATTATTGTGATATCCATATTTATATATGTAAATTTACCAAAGTGCATGTATTCTCATCACAACTTGGCGTCACACGGGGATAATGGCATCTCAATAAAGGATACTAAGGTCGGAACACAAAAATGGGCACATCTAGACAAATTTATAGTGTGAACTTAATAAACTCTAACTCGAATCAAGATATCGATATACAGTTCCATTTTTCAATAACGCCTGAGTTTAGCAGTCGTAAATTGCAACTGTGATTCTGGCTCCTTGGACAATCGGAATAGTAGATCAGGGAAAGAGTTTTTATGGGAAAAAACATAGGGTTTATATCAACACGGTTTGCTGGAATTGATGGCGTTTCTCTGGAAGCAAGCAAATGGGCTGAAGTTTTAGAGAAAAACGGACATTCTTGCTATTGGTTTGCAGGTGAGCTCGATCGAGCCCCAACAAAATGTTTTCTCGTTCCAGAAGCGCATTTTAAGGATGAAGAAAATAAATGGGTAAATGAAAACATTATCGGAAGAAAAGTGCGAGATATTTCTGTTTCAGATGAGATTCATGCTTTAAGACAGTTCCTTAAAAGAAAAATTTATAAATACCTGAGAAAATTTGAAATTAATCTTTTAATTGTCGAAAATGCGCTGTCAATTCCCATGCAGATCCCGCTTGGACTGGCTTTAACGGAGGTTATTTCAGAAATGCGTATTCCCACCATCGCCCATCACCACGATTTTTGGTGGGAACGAACCCGTTTTTTAATCAACTCATGCTGGGACTACATTCGCATGGCATTTCCTCCCAATTTGCCCAATATAAAGCATGTGGTTATTAATTCCGCAGCACAAGAAGAACTTGCGCTTCGCACAGGCATTTCCTCAACTATTATTCCAAATGTCCTCAACTTTGAAAATCCACCGGTGATTAATAAAAACCAGGCTAAAAAGTGGCGGGCCGATATTGGATTGGATGATGATGACATTATGGTATTAAACCCAACGCGAATTATCGACAGAAAAGGGATTGAGTATGCCATTGAGTTGGTAAAAGGGCTGAAAGATTCTCGGTATAAATTAGTTATATCGCATGAGTCCGGAGATGAAGGGTTTGAATATACGAAATGGTTAACGAGCAATGCACTTTTACATGGTGTGGACCTTCGGCTATACAAAGCACAGATTAGCGATCCTTTGAGCTCAAATGCAAACAATCAAAAAGGCTATTCTCTATGGGACATTTACCCTTCTGCAGATTTCATCACATATCCAAGCCTTCAAGAAGGATTCGGGAATGCACTTCTTGAAGCAATCTATTTTAAAAAGCCGATACTGGTCAACCGATATGCAACATTCATTCGAGATATTGAACATAAAGGCTTCAACTTTGTAGTAATGGATCGATTCATTACCTCTGAAATCATTCAGATGGTAAAAGGTCTTATGGAATCCTCTGAGAGGAAAGAAAAAATGGTAAATTTAAATTACAATATTGCAAGCCGGCACTATTCTTATATCGAGCTTCAAAAAAATTTGAGCGGTTTGATAGCTTCTTTCTTTGTTGCTGATTAATTTCGTACCCTATAAAACTTGATATATCCATTACTTATCGCAACTCAGCGTGTTGCCAGATCAAATTGTATGTTAAATTTGAAAAATGAAAGATTAAATCTTGGTCATTGCAATTAAATATTTGCTCTGTATCACAGGTTTTCGAACCACATGAAATCCTGACATATCTCCAGTATATCAGTGTTTTTGAATTTCTGAAAAAGTTGTGATAGCCTATTTATATATGCAATTTTGACAAATTTCATCCAGGCGGTCGCAGGCGATGAGGTTGCGGCGGTTGACAGGCTTGCCGCGCCGACATGTCGCAGCGACTTGCAACGGCCCAGTTTTAATGCAGACGGAAGCCTACTAACTTTTTCAAGATACGCAACAAATCAACAACGTCCCCGTAGCTCCTCATCACCTTTTTCCTTCAAGAAACGCAACAAATCAAGCCTGTCGCTAGCTTTCTACGAAAAAATTAATTGGCCAAATGGGCACCGAAGCATTATATTCTTAGCAACAAAATGCATAAGTTCAGACACCGAAAGGAGGAAATTTTATGAGTGAAAATAGCAAATGCCCGGTAACGGGCGGAGATAACAAACCCGCTGCCGGCAGTGGCCTGTCGAACCGGGACTGGTGGCCCAATCAGTTGAACCTCAAGATTCTTCATCAGCACTCTTCCATGAGCAATCCGATGGGCGAGTCGTTCAACTATGCTGAAGAATTCAAAAAACTTGACCTCAAGGCCATAAAAAAAGACCTCTATGCGCTGATGACCGACTCACAGGACTGGTGGCCGGCCGACTACGGTCATTACGGGGGGCTTTTCATCCGCATGGCGTGGCACAGCGCCGGCACCTACCGCATGGGCGACGGCCGCGGGGGCGCAGGGTCCGGCAGTCAGCGCTTGGCACCCCTCAACAGCTGGCCTGACAACGTGAACCTTGACAAGGCGCGGCGACTGCTTTGGCCGATCAAGCAGAAATACGGCAAGAAAATCTCCTGGGCCGACCTGATGATCCTCGCCGGCAACTGCGCCATCGAGTCAATGGGCTTACAAACCTTCGGCTTCGGCGGCGGGCGTGAGGACGTCTGGGAGCCGGAAGATGATATTTACTGGGGGACTGAGACAGAATGGCTTGACAACAAGCGTTACTCCGGTGATAGAGACCTCGAGAATCCTCTTGCCGCCGTGCAGATGGGCCTGATCTACGTGAACCCGGAAGGCCCGGACGGCAACCCGGATCCCGTGGCTTCGGGCCGTGACATCCGCGAGACGTTCGCGCGCATGGCAATGAACGATGAGGAGACCGTTGCGCTCACCGTTGGCGGACACACCTTTGGCAAATGCCACGGCGCTGGCGATGCGGCGCTGGTGGGACCTGAACCCGAGGCTGCTGGTATCGAAGAGCAGGGTTTTGGCTGGAAGAGCAGCCATGGCAGCGGTAAAGGTGCAGATCAGATTGGCAGCGGGTTGGAGGGCTCATGGACGCCGACCCCGACGCAGTGGGACAACAGCTATTTGGACATGCTGTTCGGCAACGAGTGGGAACTGACCAAGAGTCCCGCCGGCGCCTGGCAGTGGACGCCGAAGGAGGCGACTGACAACAATCTCGCACCGGCAGCTGATGATCCGTCGAAGCAGGTCCCGATCATCATGACCACTGCGGACATGGCGATGCGGATGGACCCAATCTACGAGCCGATTGCACGACGCTTCCATGAAAACCCGGAAGAGTTAGCAGACGCTTTCGCCCGGGCGTGGTTCAAGCTGACCCACCGTGACATGGGCCCCCGCACACGCTATCTCGGCCCGGAGGTCCCGGCGGAAGAACTGATCTGGCAAGACCCCGTTCCCGCGGTTGATCATGAGCTGATCGACGCACAGGACATCACAGACCTCAAGGACAAGATTATAGCCTCCGGCCTGTCGATCTCGGAACTGGTCGCGACCGCCTGGGCGTCTGCATCCACGTTCCGTGGCTCAGACAAGCGCGGCGGTGCAAACGGGGCGCGCATTCGTTTTGCGCCGCAAAAAGATTGGGAAGTCAACCAGCCTGATCAACTGGCCAAAGTGCTGGGTGTCTTCGAGGGAATCCAAAAAGAGTTTAACAACGCGCAGTCCGACGGCAAGAAAATCTCACTCGCCGATCTGATCGTGCTGGGTGGTTGCGCAGGTGTCGAGCAAGCTGCGAAGAATGCCGGTCACGATATTACCGTACCCTTTACTCCGGGACGCACGGATGCGTCGCAGGAACAAACTGACGTGGTGTCATTTTATGTACTCGAACCGGCTGCAGATGGGTTCCGTAATTACCTTAAAGCCAAATACATCGTATCGGCAGAGGACCTGCTGGTTGATCGGGCGCAATTGCTGACGCTGACCGCTCCTGAGATGACGGTTCTCGTTGGCGGTATGCGCGTCTT